>WNEB01000133.1 GCA_009914575.1 Burkholderia gladioli | reverse complement strand
AACGACCTCTGGATCCTCGCCGTCGCCCTGCATCGATCACTCGAAAAACGCGTTGACCATGATCGGGAGTCTGCCTAATCTATGAAACCCCGCCGTCCCAACCTTCAACTACGAATGGGACACCGCCCCGGATCACTCAGGGTTCGCTGGTTGTGCTCATGACAAGCAACATTCTCAGCTAAACCGCCACCGCCTTCTCAAATTCCCGTCGCGACCGCCGTACACCAGATTCGACAATAGCTCTCGGTCGGGGGGCGCATTCGACCTTCGGCACCCCCCTGGCGCGCGCCTGTGCGAGGTCGTAGGCCAGCGGCTCGGCCAGCCAGAGGTCGGCACGGTCGCCGTGCTCGACGCCGAGCCGGCCTTCGATGCGCAGGGCCATCTCGGGTGAAATCGCGGCGCGCGCGTCGCACCGCGTTGCGCCGCGGCCTCGGTAACGGACAGGCCGAGCGCGGGCAGCACGTCGTCGCGCAACGTTTCGCCCGGGTGAGGTGGGTGGAGCATGCGTGTCATCCGCGTACCGGTTCGGTGACAGTCGCGATCATCGACCAGAGGATCGCGTCGTCGCCATCGAACGCGACAATCAACCGCCAGTTGCCGTTGCCCCGAACCGAACAATGCCCGTGCAGATCGCCGTGCAACCCATGCAGCTTCCAGCCCGCGACATTCATGTCGCGGGCCGAGGTAGCGATCTCCAGGCGCATCGATTGACGCCGGAGCCTCGGCGCGTGGTGGGGCCGGATCCCCGCCTTGTTGTCGTCGAAGAAAAACGTTTCGAGCCCCTTGCGACGCCAGGACTTGATCATGGGTTCTTCCGAGACATCGCCGACCGACGCCACGACTGGCATAGAGCCCCCCGGACGATCCTTGCTCGCCAACGAGCATATGGCGAGCAGCGACACTTACAAATCGTGGATGCATCCGGTCGATGGAGGAAGCCAACGATTCCGCAAGCCCGGCCATCTCGTAACCCCGCGCAATAGTGTCCCATTCGCTGGCCGTCCGGCCGGGCTTGACGATGGACGCGCCCGCCATTCCTTCGCACCCCGAACTCCGCCAACCCGCCCCCATTGCCGCCCGACAGTCCATGTATCATTCACGGTCAGGCTGACGCAGCGCGCCCGGCGCGCCGCCCGGCGCGCCGCCCGGCGCCATCGCGCCCCGCCAGCCCGGTCCGACAGGCAACCCTGGAATACCGTGAAACTTCCGTTCACCAAGATGCAAGGCGCCGGCAACGACTTCGTCGTGCTCGACGGCACCGCCGGCGACCTCGGCCTCACGCCGGCGCGCGTGCGCGCGCTCGCCGACCGCCATTTCGGCATCGGCGCCGATCAACTGCTGCTCGTCGAGCGGTCGGAGCACGACGGCGTCGATTTCAAGTACCGGATCTTCAATTGCGACGGCGGCGAGGTCGAACATTGCGGCAACGGCGCGCGCTGCTTCCTCAAGTTCGTGCGCGACAAGGGCCTGACCGACAAGCGCACGGTGCGCGTCCAGGTGCATCACGGCGTGATCACGCTGACCATGCAGGAGAACGGCGAGGTGGTGGTCGACATGGGCACGCCCGTGTTCGAGCCGGCCCGCGTGCCGTTCGACGCGACCGGGCTCGACGCTCGCCGCGAGGGCGCGGACACGGTCTACCCGCTCGACGTGAACGGCGCGACGCGCTGGATCTCGACGGTGTCGATGGGCAATCCGCACGCCGTGCAGCTGGTGGACGACGCCGAGGCGTTCCCCGTGCTCGTCGACGGCCCCGCGATCGAGCGCCACCCGCGCTTCCCGCAGCGCGTGAACGCCGGCTTCATGCAGATCGTCTCGCGCCACGAAGTGAAGCTGCGCGTGTTCGAGCGCGGCGCGGGCGAGACGCTCGCCTGCGGCACCGGCGCCTGCGCGACCGTCGCGGCCGGGATCCGGCGCGGCGTGCTCGATTCGCCGGTCGCCGTCCACACGCACGGCGGCACCCTGACGATCAGTTGGGACGGCGCCCGCGACGACACCGCGCCGCTGACGATGGCCGGCCCGGCCGTCACCGTCTTCGACGGCGCGATCGACCTGACCGTCTGAACCGGCCTTACCGCCCCAATCCCTGCCCCCGAACCCCAGCGCACCGGAACCGAACGCTTTATGAACGAACGCGACGTCGCCGACTACCTGCTCGCCAACCCCGAATTCTTCGCCCGGCACGCCGAACTGCTGGCGACGATCAAGCTCGCGAGCCCGCACGGCCGAGCCGCGATCTCCCTGCAGGAACGGCAGATGGAGATGCTGCGCGACAAGAACAAGCTGCTCGACCGGCGCCTGGCCGAACTGCTGCGCTACGGCCACGAGAACGACGGCCTGGCCGCGAAGTTCGACCGCTGGAACGCCCGCGTGATCGCCGAGCGCGACGCGCACGCGCTGCCGCGCGCGATCGCGGGCGGCCTGGCCGACGTGTTCGACGTGCCGCAAACCGCGCTGCGGATCTGGGATGTCGCCGAGGCCTATTCGCAGGCCGAATTCGCCCGCAACGTCGGCGAGGAAGTGCGCCTGTTCGCCCAACAGCCTGACCACGCCGTACTGCGGCGCCAACACCGGCTTCGAGGCCGCGCAATGGCTCGCGCCCGCCGAAGGCGCGGACGCCACCGGCGCAACGTCCCCCGCCGCGCCCGAATCGATCGCGCTCGTGGCGCTGCGCCCGCCCGGCGCCGACAACGACGCCAACGCGTTCGGCCTGCTGGTGCTCGGCTCGCCCGACACGCGCCGCTTCCACGACGGCACGGGCACCGATTTTCTGGCCCGCATCGGCTCGCTCGCCAGCGCCGCGCTGACGCGCCTGCTGCCGCACTGAGCGGCGCCGCCATGACCGACGATCCGATCGCCGCCTACCTGTCGTACCTGCAGCACATCAGGCAGCTGTCGGAGCACACGCTACGCGGCTACGCGCACGAACTCGACGCGCTGGTCGCGTTCGCGAACGGTCGGCCGCTCGCGGGCCTGAGCGCCGCCGACATGCGCGGCGCCGTGGCGCGCGCCCATGCGGGCGGGCTGTCGGCGCGCTCGATCGCGCACCGGCTGTCGGCCTGGCGCGCGTTCTACCGCTGGTATGCGTTGCGCGTCGAGATGCCGGCCAACCCGGTCGCCACGGTGCGCGCGCCGAAGCGCCCGAAAACCCTGCCGAAGGCGCTGTCGGTGGACGACGCCACCGCGCTGATGGAGTCGCCCTTCCCCGACACGCCCGAAGGCGTGCGCGACCGCGCGATCGTCGAGCTGTTCTATTCGTCGGGGCTGCGGCTCGCCGAGCTGGTCGGCCTCGACGTGCATTTCGCCCGGGCCGACGGCTACCGGTCGGCCGGCTGGCTCGACCGCGCCGAGGCCGAAGTCACCGTGCTCGGCAAGGGCGGCAAGGAGCGCAAGGTGCCGGTCGGCCGCAAGGCGCTCGATGCGCTCGACGCCTGGCTCGCGCTGCGCGGCGGCTGGGTGCGCGCCGATCCGCACCCGCTGTTCCTGTCGGTGCGCGGCAACCGGATGGCGCCCGGCGTGGTGCGCGAACGCGTCAAGCGCGCCGCGCTCACCGCCGGCATTCCGGCCAACGTTCATGCGCACGTGCTGCGCCACTCGTTCGCCACCCACGTGCTGCAATCGAGCGGCGACCTGCGCGCGGTGCAAGAGTTGCTGGGCCACGCCAGCATTTCGGCCACCCAGGTCTATACCTCGCTCGACTTCCAGCATCTCGCGAAGATCTACGACAGCGCGCACCCGCGCGCGAAGAAGCGCGACTGACGGCGCGCGCGGCCGGTGCGGGGCTTCGCCTCGCACGCCGCGCCCCGTGTTTTCCCCTGCCTGACCGCCGCCCCCCCGCGCGGCCCGAATCGATACCGCCATGCAAACCGTTACGCTCAAACCGTCGAAAGACAAATCCCTGCTGCGCCGCCATCCGTGGGTGTACGCCAACGCGATCGACCGCGTCGACGGCAAGCCGCCCGCGCCCGGCGCGACCGTCATCGTGCGCTCGCACGACGACCGCTTCCTCGCACGCGGCGCGTACAGCCCGCAGTCGCAGATCCGCGTGCGCGTCTGGAGCTTCGACGAAGCCGAGCCGATCGACCACGCGTTCTTCAAGCGCCGCGTCCAGCGCGCCGTCGCGCACCGCTAGACGATGGTGACCGGCACCGAAGCCGTGCGCCTCCTGTTCGGCGAGGCCGACGGGCTGCCGGTCGGCCAGTCGTCCGACGCTACGCCGCCGGCCGCCGAGCGCCGCGGCCAGCTGGTCTGCCAGTTCATGGCGGCCGGCGTCGAGGCCTGGAAGGAGGCGATCGTCGCCGCGCTGACGGGCGCCACCGGCTGCCCGAACGTCTACGAGCGTTCGGACGTCTCCATTCGTCAGAAGGAAGGGCTGGAGCAGATTACCGGCGTGCTGGCCGGCGACGCGCCGCCGCCCACGCTGATCGCGCGCGAGAACGGCGTGCGTTACCACGTCGACGTGCCAAACGGCCACAAGACGGGCTTCTACGTCGATCAGCGCGACAACCGCGCGCTGGTCGGCCAGGTATCGCGCGACCGCGACGTGCTGAACTGCTTCTGCTACACCGGCGGCTTCTCGCTCGCGGCGCTGGCCGGCGGCGCGAAGCGCGTGGTGTCGATCGATTCATCGGGCGACGCGCTCGCGCTGGCGCAGCGCAACGTGGCCGCCAACGGCCTCGATCCGGCCCGCGCGGCCTGGCTCGACGCCGACGCGTTCAAGACGCTGCGCCGCCTCGCCGACGAAGGCGAGCGCTTCGACGTGGTGGTGCTCGATCCGCCGAAATTCGCGCCGGCGCGCGAGCACGTGGATTGCGCCGCGCGCGCCTACAAGGACATCAACCTGAGCGGCTTCCGGCTGCTGCGACCGGGCGGCCTGCTGTTCACCTATTCGTGCTCGGGCGCGATCGACATGGACCTGTTCCAGAAGATCGTGGCCGGCGCGGCCGCGGATGCGCGCGTCGATGCGCGCATCCTCAAGCGGCTCGGCGCGGGCGTCGATCACCCGCTGCTGACGGCGTTCCCGGAAGGCGAATAATATCTGAAGGGGCGTTGTTGCATAAATCGAGTGTGAGGATGCAATAGCATCGACGGGCATAATTTCAGGCGATACGAACGGATTGCGGACGAGCGAGGTCCGCCATACGGTTGATGACGCCGACGCGAACGGAGACCTCGGTCGCCTGCGAGTCGATGTGACGCGCC
>WNEB01000132.1 GCA_009914575.1 Burkholderia gladioli | reverse complement strand
CGGAGTTGGGTCTCCAGTTGCTTGATGCGCTGCTCCGGTGTGAGCGGTTTGGCGTCTTGTTTCGGCATGGTGGAACCTGAGCGTGCACGACCGGATGGATTGGCCCAGTCCTGTAAGCCGTGCTTGCGTAACCATACCAGCACGGTCGAGCGCCCCTGGATTCCGTAGCGCAGTTGGGCGGCTTTGTAGGTCAGTTCGCCTTTTTCCACCTGCTCCACGACCGACAGTTTAAAAGCCAGGCTGTAGTCGCGCTGCGTCCGCTTGATCCCTTGTCCCACTTGCCACCTCTTCGATTCGGCGAAAAAGTGTCAACCTATTTCAGGACGGGTCAGTCGGCGCGCGTTGCGGCACCGGCTGCCCGCAACGTCTACAATGCCGGATGCCCGAAAACGGCGGCACCTCGCAATGCCGCCCGGCGCCCACTCATAACAAGTCATTCACTGCATGAAGCCCGTCGTTCGTCTCACCGCCTCCGCCACGCGCGCGCTGCCGCGCTGGCTGCTGCTCACGCTCTGCATCGTCTACGCGGGATTCGGCCTGTTCGCGCGCGATCCGTGGAAGAACGAGGACGCAGCCGGCTTCGCCGTGATGTGGACGATGGCGGGCGGCTCGGCGCACGACTGGCTGCTGCCGAACCTGGTCGGCAAGTTCGTCACGTCGGACGGCCCGCTCGGCTACTGGCTCGGCGCGCTCGGCATCCAGACGTTCGGCCCGTGGATCTCGGCGAGCAACGCCTCGCGGATCGCCACCGGCATCCTGTTCTGCGTCGCCAGCGCGTTCGTCTGGTACACCGCCTATCTGCTCGGCCGCCGCGCCGAGGTTCAGCCGTTCAAGTACGCGTTCGGCGGCGAACCCGAGCCGCGCGACTATGGCCGCACCCTGGCCGACGGCGCGCTGCTGGTGCTGCTCGCCTGCTTCGGGCTGGCCGAGCGCGGCCACGAAACCACGCCGCAGCTCGCCCAGTTCGCCTGGATCGCGATGTTCGTCTACGGGCTGGTGCGCCTGACCGACAAGCCGCTGCACGGCGCGACCTGGTGGGGCGTGGCCACCGGCCTGCTGCTGTCGGGCAACCCGGTGCTGACCGGCGCGCTGCTGCTCGGCACCGCGGTGCTGATCGCCATCACGCCCGAGGTGCGCCATCGTCATCTGGCGCTGGTCGGCTTGCCGATCGCCGCGGTGCTGTTCGCGCTGTGGCCGCTCGCCGCGCTCTCGTTCTACCCGGACGACGCGTCCTGGTTCTTCAACCAGTGGCTGCACGGCAGCCTGATGCGCTTCTCGGGGCCGCCCACCACGGCGCTCAAGTACGCCGCCAAGAACCTGCCGCTGTTCACCTGGCCGGCCTGGCCGCTCGCGATCTGGGCCTGGGTCAGCTGGAAGGGCTGGCGCCGCCGCCCGCACATCGCGATTCCGGTCGCGGTGGCGGTGCCGCTGGTGGCGCTCGTGATCCTGCAAAGCCAGGAAACCAACCGCGTCTACATGCTGCTGCTGCCGCCGCTCGCGGTGCTGGCCACGTTCGCGCTGCCCACGCTCAAGCGCGGCGCGATCAACGCGTTCGACTGGTTCGCGGTGCTCAGCTTCACGATCCTCGGCAGCTTCGTCTGGCTGGTCTGGCTCGCGTCGGTGACGGGCTTCCCGCATCCGCTCGCACGCAACCTCGACCGCCTCGTGCCGGGCTACGAATCGCACTTCAACGTCCTGGCGTTCGCCTGCGCGCTGATCGCCACGCTGTGCTGGTTCGCGCTGGTGCGCTGGCGCATTTCGCGCCAGCCGAAGGTGCTGTGGCGCAGCGTCGTGCTGTCGGGCGCGGGCACCACGCTGATGTGGGTGCTGCTGATGACGCTGTGGCTGCCGTTCGTCAACTACAGCCGGACCTACCGCGACGTGGCCGTGCAGATCGCCGCGCACCTGCCGGCCGACTACGAATGCATTTCGCCGGTGCGGCTCGGCGACGCGCAGATCGCCACCTTCGCCTATTTCGGCGACATGCACTTCTCGTTCACGGACGACTGCGACGTGATCCTGCGCCAGGATCCGGCCGATTACGGCGAGCCGAGCTCGATGTCGCAATACGTCTGGCGCCTGGTCTGGGAAGGCCGCCGCGCGGCCGACCGCGACGAGCGCTTCCGCCTCTACGAACGCATCGAACGGCCGAATCCGCCGATCCGCCGCCGCTACACGCGCGGCGCGCGCGTGCCGCGCGATTGACACCATGCTGAGCGACATCCGCCGGATCGCCGGCCTCGCCTGGCCGTGCTGATCGGCCAGCTTGCGATCATCGCGTTCGGCGTGATCGATACCGCGATGGTGGGCCGCTATTCGGCGGTCGACCCGGCGGCGCTGGGCCTCGGCTCGTCGATCTACGTGTCGATCTATATCGGCCTGACCGGGATCCTGTCGGCGCTGCAGCCGATCGCCGGGCAGTTGTACGGCGCCAGACGCTTTCATGAAATCGGCGAGGAAGTGCGTCAGGCGATGTGGCTGGCCGCGATGCTCGCCGTGCCCGGCTTCCTGCTGCTGCATTTCCCCGAACTGCTGCTGCGCCTCGCGCATACGCCGAGCGCGCTGCACGACCGGACCGTCGACTACCTGCGGGTTCTGGCGTTCGGGCTGCCGGCCAGCCTGATGTTCCGGATCTACAACGCGCTGACCAATGCGGCCGGCAAGCCGCGGCTCGCAATGATCCTGCAGATCGGCGCGCTCGCGCTGAAGATCCCGCTCAACATCTGGTTCATCTTCGGCGGCCTCGGCGTGCCGGCGCTCGGCGGCCCCGGCTGCGGGCTGGCCAGCAACGCTGATCAAACTGGGAGCTGGCGCTGATCGCCTTCACGCTGGTCGCGCGCCTGGACGTGTTCGCGCCGCTCGGCATCTTCGCGCGCTTCTGCACGCCGATCTGGGCGCGCCAGAAGGCGCTGCTCAAGCTCGGGCTGCCGATGGGGCTGTCGTACCTGATCGAGGTGACGTCGTACACGTTAATGGCGCTGTTCATCTCGCATTTAGGCACCACCGTGCTGGCGGGGCACCAGATCGCCGGCAACCTCGGCGCGGTGCTCTACATGACGCCGCTGTCGATCGGCATCGCGGCCTCCACGCTGGTGGCGCGCGCGCTCGGCGCGGGCCGCTCGGACGAGGCGCGGCTGCTCGCGCGGCACGGCGTGATGTTCGCCGGCATGACCGCGATCGGCTATGCCTGCGTCGTGCTGCTGCTGCGCCACGCCATCATCGACGGCTATACGCCGAACCCGGACGTGATGGCCGCCGCGCTGCCGCTGGTCACGATCGTGGCGCTCTATCACTGCGTCGACGCGGTCCAGGTCTCCACCGCGTTCGTGCTGCGCGCCTACAAGGTGGCCGTGGTGCCGACGGTGATCTACGCCGTGGCGCTGTCTGTGGGGCGTGGGCGTGGGCGGCGGCTACCTGCTCGGCTTCGATATCGGCGGCTGGGTGCCCGCGCCGCTGACGGGCGCGCGCGGCTTCTGGAGCGCGAACTTCGCGAGCCTGCTGATCGCGGGCACGGCGCTCGTGCTCTATCTGAACCGCATCAGCCGTCAACGGCTGCGCGGCGAGGGCTGACGGGGCGGCGCGGCCGGCCCGATCGATGTCGACCCGATTGACGCCGGCTCCATGCGGTGCCGGCGCCCGCCCCGCTCGCGCTGCGAGCCAGCGCCCTCGCCCCAAGCCCCCCGGCGCCGCCTCGCGCTCCGGCCTGCGCAGCCCCCCCCGACCGCTTTCCCGCCCGCGTCAAACTTCGTCAAAACCGAGACGACCTGCGCCCAACCCCTTTACAGCCCCCGCTGCAATGCGCAACACTGCGCGCGCTGTCTCCAAAAAGAGCACGCGTGTTCTATGCTTGATCGCATCACCCGACCGTTTTGCATCGCATCATCGTCTGTCCGTTCCAACAGCGGTTGCACCGCTCAACTGGGGAGTCCTTGTCATGCTGAAGAAGCTGCTGATGCTGTTCGTCGCGTTGTCGCTGTCATTGAGCGCCGCGATGGCGCCCGCCGTCGAGGTCAACACGGCCGATCAGGCCGCGCTCGAATCCGTCAAGGGCCTCGGCCCGGTGAAGTCGAAGGCGATCATCGACGAACGCGCGAAGAACGGGCCGTTCAAGAGCGCCGACGATCTGGCGAGCCGCGTGAAGGGCTTGGGACAGAAATCGGTCGCGAACCTCGAAGCCGCCGGGCTGACGATCGGCGGCTCGTCCGCGCCGCCGACCGGTGCGAAGGCCACGCCGGCACGCGCCACCAAGACGCAGGCCGGCACCAGCACCGGCGCACCGGCGCCGGCCCCGACGGCCGCCACGCCCGCCCCTTCGCCCGCTCCGGTCGCCACCACCACGCCGGTCGACGGCGGCAAGCCGGCCAAGGCCACGCGCGCCTCGAATAAGAAGGACAAGGCGGCAGCCGCCGCCAGCGCCGCCGCGGCAACCGGCGCATCGGCCCCGGCCGGCGCCTCGGAACCGAAGGCCAAGAAATCGCGCAAGGCGAAAAAGAGTCAGGGCGCATCGACCGCGTCAGGCGCCTGACCGACAGCCTGCCGCGCACGACGCGGCGGGCCGCAAGTTCAATCCGGCGCCGGCCAATCCATTCGGCGCCGGTTCGTGAAACCGGAAACACGCTTCAACGGAGAGACAATCATGGGTCTGTTAGATATGGTGGGCGGCATGCTCGGCGGCCTGAACGGCCTGATCGAGAAGTTTCGCCAGGGCGGCGCCGGGAAGTTATCGGCTCGTGGGTCGGCAACGGCGAAACCAGCCGATCTCTCCCGACACGCTGCAGAACGTGCTCGGCCCGGATACCGTCATCAACCTGGCCAACAAGGCCGGCATCGATCCGTCGATCGCCACGGGCCTGCTGGCCCAGGTGCTGCCGCATCTGGTCAACCACGCCACGCCGGACGGCGAAGTGCCGGTCGACGGCCAGCTCGATCATTCGAGCCTTCTCGGTTCGCTCTCGCAACTGGCCGGGCTGTTCGGCGGCAACAAGCGGCCTGAGAGCTATGTCGAATCTGGTGTACGGCGGTCGCGACGGGAATTTGAGAAGGCGGTGGCGGTTTAGCTGAGAATGTTGCTTGTCATGAGCACAACCAGCGAACCCTGAGTGATCTGGAAACCAGCCACCATGAAGAAGACTACGAAAGAAGCGACCAGCAGTAAAGCAGAAACGAAGAGCGTGCTCGACGAGCTGATCCAACAGGGCGCGCGGCAGATTATTCAGCAGGCAGTCGAAGCGGAGCTTGCAACGAT
>WNEB01000131.1 GCA_009914575.1 Burkholderia gladioli | reverse complement strand
CGGGCGGCTTGCCGTCGGGCGATGCGAGCCGCTTGGGCGACACGTGGGCAGTACAGGCCGTTGGTCTGCGTGTTGCGGGCCAGTTCGCGACTCAACGTCGAGGGGGAGCTCAATCGCTCGTCCCGCCAGAAATCGATTCGCATACGTTCTTCAGGTTGCAGTTGTTGGTACGTTCTCTTCGCCATTCGCGGACTTTACCGGTTGGCGAAGGTGTTGCACTTCAGATTTGAGGCCGCCCGTTTATAATCTTGTGCTTTGCGGCATCCGCCCGCCCATTTCGTCCGCTGCCAACCCGCTATCGTGAAAGTGTTTCGCGGCCTGCCCAACGCCGAAAGCCGCGCCCCGTGCGCGCTGACGATCGGTAATTTCGACGGTGTCCACCGCGGCCATCAGGCCTTGCTCGCGCGCGTGCGCGCGGCCGCGGACGCGCGTGGGCTGCCCGTGTGCGTGATGACGTTCGAACCGCACCCGCGCGAATTCTTCAACCCGGTCGGCGCGCCGCCGCGCATCGCGATGCTGCGCGACAAGCTCGAGGCGCTGCGCGAGAACGGCGTCGACCGCGTGGTGGTCGAGCATTTCAACCACACGTTCGCGAACCAGACGCCCGAGGCGTTCGTCGAGGACACGCTCGGCAACGGCCTGCACACGCGCTGGATGATCGTCGGCGACGATTTCCGCTACGGCGCGAAGCGGGCCGGCAATTTCGCCTCGCTGAAGGCCGCCGGCGCGCGCTACGGATTCGACGTCGAGCAGATGGCCACGCTGGCCGCGCCGAACGGCGCGCGCATTTCCAGCTCGGGCGTGCGCGCCTCGCTGGCGGCCGGCGATCTCGACGCGGCCAAGGAAGCGCTCGGCCACGGCTACGCGATCAGCGGCCACGTCGCGCACGGCCTGAAGCTCGGCCGCGATCTCGGCTTCCCCACGCTGAACCTGTCGATCGCGCACAAGCGCCCGGCCCTGTCGGGCATCTTCGTCGTGACGGTGCACGGCCTCGCCGATCACCCGCTGCCCGCCGTGGCCAGCCTCGGCGTGCGGCCCACCGTGGTCGACGCGGGCCGCGTGCTGCTCGAAGTGCACATCCTCGACTGGCACGGCGACGCCTACGGCAAGCTCGTGCGCGTCGAATTCCTGAAGAAACTGCGCGACGAGGCGAAATTCATCGCCCTGGAAACGCTGACCCGCGCGATCGCGCAGGACGTCGTCGACACGCGCGCCTGGTTCGCCGCGCATGGCGTCCCGCCCGGCGACCGCGCAACCGGTTTCGCCACCTCGGCCACCGACCGAATTAGCTGATCCGGTTCGGGCGCCGCACGCGCCCCCCCCGGCGCCCGTCCCCCGATTCACGACGCGCGAGCGTCCCCGAATAGAGATAGCGATTCCCGACATGAGCAACAAGAAAGCCGATTCGAAACCGCAGGCTAAATACCCGGTCAACCTGCTCGACACGCCGTTCCCGATGCGCGGCGACCTGCCCAAGCGCGAACCCCAATGGGTTCAGGACTGGGAAGACCGCAACGTCTACGAGACCATCCGCGCCGCCAGCGCCGGCCGCCCGAAGTTCATCCTGCACGACGGCCCGCCCTACGCGAACGGCGACATCCACCTCGGCCACGCGGTCAACAAGATCCTGAAGGACATCGTCGTCAAGTCGCGCAACATGGCCGGCTTCGACGCGCCCTACGTGCCGGGCTGGGATTGCCACGGCATGCCGATCGAAATCCAGATCGAAAAGCAGTTCGGCAAATCGCTGCCGGTCGCCGAAGTGCAGAAGAAGGCGCGCGCCTACGCGACCGAGCAGATCGAGAAGCAGAAGCTCGGCTTCAAGCGGCTCGGCGTGCTCGGCGACTGGAAGAACCCGTACAAGACGATGAACTTCGCCAACGAGGCGGGCGAACTGCGCGCGCTCGGCAAGATCATCGAGAAGGGCTTCGTCTATCGCGGCCTGAAGCCGGTCAACTGGTGCTTCGATTGCGGCTCGGCGCTGGCCGAGGCGGAAGTCGAGTACAAGGACCGCGCCGATCCGACCATCGACGTGCTGTTCCCGTTCGCGGAGCCGGAACTGACCGCGCAGGCGTTCGGCCTGGCCGCGCTGCCGCGCGCCGAAGGCGGCATCGTGATCTGGACCACCACGCCGTGGACCATGCCGGCCAACCAGGCGCTCAACGCGCACCCGGAAATCGTCTATGCGCTGGTCTACACGCCGCGCGGCCTGCTGATCCTCGCCGAAGAGCGCGTGGCCGCCTGCCTCGAATCGTTCAAGCTGAGCGGCACGACGATCGCCGCCGCGCCGGGCGCCAAGCTCGCCGGCCTGCGCTTCCATCATCCGCTGGCCGGCGCGCACCCGGGCTACCAGCGCACGTCGCCGGTCTACCTCGGCGACTACGTCACGACCGACACCGGCACCGGCATCGTCCACTCCTCGCCCGCCTACGGCGTGGAAGACTTTGTCTCGTGCAAGGCCCACGGCATGACCGACGCCGACATCATCAACCCGGTGATGGGCGACGGTCGCTACATCGAATCGCTGCCGCTGTTCGGCGGCCTGGCGATCTGGGATGCGAACCCGAAGGTGGTCGAGGCGCTCGACGCCGCGGGCACGCTGCTGCGCAGCGAGAAGTACACGCACAGCTACATGCACTGCTGGCGCCACAAGACGCCGATCATCTACCGCGCTACCTCGCAGTGGTTCGCCGGCATGGACACGCAGCCGAACGACGGCGGTCGCACGCTGCGCGAAGTCGCGCTGCAGGGCGTGGAAGACACCGCGTTCTACCCGTCGTGGGGCAAGCAGCGTCTGTACAGCATGATCGCGAACCGCCCGGACTGGACGCTGTCGCGTCAGCGCCAGTGGGGCGTCCCGATGGCGTTCTTCGTCCACAAGGAAACCGGCGACCTGCATCCGCGCACGCTCGAGCTGCTGGAAGAAGTGGCCAAGCGCGTGGAAGCGGGCGGCATCGAGGCCTGGCATACGCTCGACGCGCGCGAGCTGCTCGGCGACGAAGCCAATCTCTACGAGAAGAACCGCGACACGCTCGACGTCTGGTTCGATTCGGGCACGACGCACTGGCACATGCTGCGCGGCTCGCACCGGGATTCGCTGCAATTCCCGGCCGATCTGTACCTCGAAGGCTCGGATCAGCACCGCGGCTGGTTCCATTCCTCGCTGCTCACCGCCTCGATGATCGACGACCGCGCGCCGTACAAGGGCCTGCTCACGCACGGCTTCACGGTGGACGGCGAAGGCCGCAAGATGAGCAAGTCGCTCGGCAACGGCATCGATCCGCACGAGGTGTCGAACCGGCTCGGCGCGGAAATCGTCCGGCTCTGGATCGCCTCGACCGATTACTCGGGCGAGCTGGCGATCTCCGAGGAAATCCTCAAGCGCGTGACGGAAGGCTATCGCCGCATCCGCAACACGCTGCGCTTCCTGCTCTCGAACCTGTCCGACTTCGACTACGCGAAGGATGCCGTGCCGGCCGCCGAGTGGCTCGAAATCGACCGCTACGCGATCGCCTTCTCGGCGCAGCTGCAGGCCGAACTGCTCGGCTACTACGAGAAGTACGAGTTCCACCCGATCGTCGCCAAGCTGCAGACGTACTGCTCGGAAGATCTCGGCGGCTTCTACCTCGACGTGCTGAAGGATCGCCTCTACACCAGCGCGCCGGCGTCGCACGCCCGCCGCTCGGCGCAGACGGCGCTGTACCACATCGCGCAGGGCCTGCTGCGCGTGCTCGCGCCGTTCCTCTCGTTCACGACCGAAGAGGCCTGGAAGGTGTTCCAGCCCGCCAGCCAGACGATTTTCACGGAAACCTACTACGCTTACCCGGACATCGACAGCGCGGTCGCGCTGGTCGAGAAGTGGACGCTGCTGCGCGCGGTGCGCGCGGACGTGACCAAGGCACTGGAAGAAGCCCGCACGGCGAACCGGATCGGCTCGTCGCTGCAGGCCGAAGTGGAAATCCGCGCGAGCGGCGCGCGTTACGACGCGCTCGCAAGCCTCGGCGACGATCTGAAGTTCGTGCTGATCACGTCGGCTGCCACGGTCGCGAAGGTCGAGGCGGAAGGCGACGAAGCGGTAAACGTGTCGGCCTCGTCGTACCAGAAGTGCGAGCGCTGCTGGCACTACCGCGAGGACGTCGGCGCGCACGCCGACCACCCGACGCTGTGCGGCCGTTGCTTCTCCAACCTCTTTGAAAACGGCGAAACCCGGAGCGCTGCGTAAACATGGCAACGAAACCCTTGTCGAAATCCGCCGGCGGCGCGCTCGCGCCCTGGCTCGGCATTTCGCTGATCGTCATCCTGTTCGACCAGCTCAGCAAGATCGCGGTGCTGAAAACCTTCAGCTATGGCTCGTTCCATACGCTGACGAGCTTCTTCGACCTGACGCTGATCTACAACCGCGGCGCCGCGTTCGGCTTCCTGTCGGCCGCGAGCGGCTGGCAGCGCTGGGCCTTCACGGCGCTCGGCATCGCCGCCACGCTGGTGATCTGCTATCTGCTGAAGCGCCACGGGCATCAGCGCCTGTTCAGCCTGTCGCTGGCGCTGATCCTCGGCGGCGCGCTCGGCAACGTGATCGACCGCCTGATGTACGGCCACGTGATCGACTTTCTCGATTTCCACGTCGGTCGCTGGCACTTTCCGGCGTTCAACCTGGCCGATTCGGCCATCACGATCGGCGCGATCCTGCTGATTTACGACGAACTGCGCCGCGTGCGCGGCGCGCGTTAAACGTCTGACGCGATGACCGCGGCAACGCGGTAAATTAGGTTCTCTTGAAATTTGAGTGGGTGAAAAGGGCCGCCGGGGTACGAAAACCTACGCCGCAAAACGGTATCTTCCCACCCCTAGCCCCGCCCCAAGGCGGGGAAGTCCTCGCCGCCGGACGGGCTCGGGGGCCAGGCGGCGCAAGGCTTTGCCTAGCCCTAGCCATCAAGCGTGCTCGTAGATTTCTCCGCATCAAGGGTTCGCTGCGCCGGGCTTCGCCCACCCTTGACCCGGAAAAATCCACCCACTCGAAATTCAAGGCTCGGCGGCCTCAAATCTGAAGTGCCACACCTTTGATCTTGCCCCTGATTTACGGACACCTATCTAAGCGACATTGGCCAGCTCGTACTGCTCTGGGGGCGGTGTCCCATTCGTAGTTGAAGGTTGGGACGGCGGGGTTTCATAGATTAGGCAGACTCCCGATCATGGTCAACGCGTTTTTCGAGTGATCGATGCAGGGCGACGGCGAGGATCCAGAGGTCGTT
>WNEB01000130.1 GCA_009914575.1 Burkholderia gladioli | reverse complement strand
CAGCCAAGTACCGGCCCGAGTTCCCGGCACACGGCTTTGCCGATCTGGACGCCGCGCGGCAATGGTCGATGCGCTTCGTGCACGGGTACAACAACGAACATCGGCACAGCGGCATCCGTTACGTCACGCCGGCGCAGCGACATGCTGGCGAGGATGTCGCGATTCTGGCCGCACGGCATGAAGTGTATCTGGCGGCCCGCGAACGCCATCCGGCCCGCTGGTCGGGCCAGACACGCAATTGGACGCCGCTCGGCACCGTCGCGCTCAACCCGGAGCGCGACGCAATCGTCCACGAGGCCGGAATCAGGGTTCGTAAGCAGGCTGAAGTTGCATGACAGAGGCGACAACTACCTTGACGCGCACCGGCCGACGGCCAGCTCGATCTGCGGCATGCGGTCGCTGATCGACAGGCCTGCCACCAATTGCCGCAATGGCACGAGCATCGCCGATACGTGCGGCGGCAGCACTTCGCAGCTCGTCATGTCGGCCACGTAGCTGCTCTTCTTCTCGTGGAAGCCGACCAGCACGCCGCCCTTCTTCGGCACGTTGCGCACGGTCAGGCGGGCGCGGTAGCGGTAGCCCCAGGCCGGCCCGTGGATCGGCGAGAACATGGTTTCGGCGCGCAGCTTGGCCAGGTGCCACAGGTTGTCTTCGAGCACGCGCTGCTTGATCTCGACCTGCGCACGCACGTCGAGATGCTGCATCGAGCAGCCGCCGCAGGTGCCGAAGAATGCGCACTTCGGCTCCACGCGCGACACGCTCGGACGCAGAATATCGACGACGGTGGCCTGCTCGTAGCTGGGCTTGCGACGATAGCTCGAATACGTGACGCGTTCGCCGGGCAACGCGCCCTCGACGAAAATCACCTTGCCGGGCTCGCCGTCCTCGTTCACGAGACGCCCGACGCCGCGCGCCTCGTGGTCGAGCGATTCGATCTCGATGGGCGCGCTGACATGCACGACAGGCGCGTTGCGGGATTTGCGCGCGGGAGTGTGGGCGGCTTCAGACACCAGCTTTTCCTGACGTGCGTTTGTGGGAAGGCGAGATTGTAGACGAATGGCCGCTCGACATTGGAGATTCGACATGCAACTGATCAACTGGAACGTGCAATGGGGTCGGGACGCCAGCGGCGCCGTCGATCTGCGTCGCACCGTCGCCGAGGCGCGCGCAATGGCGGATTTCGACGTGCTGTGCCTGCAGGAGTTGACGCGCGGCTTCGGCGCCCTGCCCGGCGGCCCCGGGCCGGACCAGACCAGTTCGCCGAGCTGGCCGCCTTGCTGCCGGGCTTCGCGGTCGTCGAGGCGATCGCCGTCGATCTGCCGCCCGCAGCGACCGGCGCGCCGCGGCGTCAATTCGGCAACGCGATCGCGACACGGCTGCCGCCTAGGCGCGTCATGCGGCACGCGTTGCCATGGCCGGCCGACGACAGCGTGCCGTCGATGCCGCGCGTGGCGCTCGAAGTCAATCTGGAAACCGCCGGCGGAGCGTCGTTGCGGATCGTCACCACGCATCTCGAGTTCTACTCCGAGACGCAACGGCTGGCGCAGGTCGACGCGTTGCGCGACAGCCATCGTGAGGCGGTCGGGCATGTCCGCCACCCGGCGCCGGTCGAGACGCGCGGACGGGCCGTTCGCGGCGTCGGCGCGCGCGTTCGACGCGATAATGTGCGGGGATTTCAACAGCGCATATCGCGACGCCGCCTACCTGCGCATGCTCGCGCCGATCGACGGCGCCCCCGCCTTCGTCGATGCCTGGACGCACCGGAATCCGGGCGACACGCCCCCGCCAACCGCCGGCGTGTACGACACGGCCCAGTGGCAGGCAGGCGCGATGACCTGCGATTTCGTGTTCGTGACCGACAGCCTGCTCGATCGCGTCGTGCGATGCGAAATCGACAGCGCGACACGTGCCTCGGATCATCAGCCGATCCTGCTCGAACTGCGCGACTAAGCGCCGCGCCGGCGCACGATCAGGCCTTCGGGAACGCCGCCAGGTACTCGTCGGCCCAATGCGGAGCCGGTTCGGCCACCAGCGCGTCCTTCACGAGCTGCACTTCCTCGGCGTATTCGGCCGGCGTCAGCCCGCCGCGCATCAGCTGGAAGCGGCAATAGAGTAGATAGGTATTCACGACATCGGTTTCGCAATAGCTGCGGATCGCCTCGATCTCGCCCGCGCGAAACGCTTCCCAGACCTGACTGCCGTCCATGCCGAGCTTGCCCGGGAACCCGCACAGCTTGGCCAGCGCATCGAGCGGCGCGGTCGCGCGCGGCTGGTAGAGCGCGAGCAGATCCATCAGGTCGGTGTGGCGCGTGTGGTAACGCGACAGGTAGTTGTTCCACTTGAACTCGCGATCGTCCTCGCCCAGATCCCAATAGCGCGGCGCGGCGATGCCGTGCACCAGCGCCCGATAATGAAGCACGGGCAGATCGAAGCCGCCGCCGTTCCACGACACGAGTTGCGGCGTGTATTTCTCGATCGTCCGGTAGAACGACTGGATCAGCGCCGCTTCGCCGTCCTGCGCGGTGCCGAGCGAGCGCACGCGAAAGCCGCTCTTGTCGCGGAACACGCACGAAATCGCCGCGACGCGCTGCAGATGGTGCGGCAGGAAATCGCCTCCCGTCTTTTCGCGGCGGGCCTCGAACGCATGTTCGGCCACTTCCTCGTCGCTGAGGTCGGACGGGAGATCTTCGAGACGGCGAATGCCGTCGACATCGGGAATCGTCTCGATGTCAAAAACCAGAATCGGAGTCATCAATGAATTACAGGACGGCGCCCTTGCGAACGCCATTGGAGGCAAAAAACCGCTTCAGGCGCACCAGCGCTTCCTGCTGGATTTGCCGCACGCGCTCGCGGGTCAGCCCCATCTCGTCGGCGAGCTCCTCGAGCGTGGCCGGTTCGATGTTGTTGAGGCCGAAACGCCGCTCGATCACGTGGCGGTGCTTGTCGGAGAGCCGCGACAGCCACGCGCGCGTCAGCGTTTCGAGCTCGCGGTGCTGCACTTCGGCGTCGGGCGACTGGCCCTGATCGTCGGGGAGAAGATCCAGCAGGCTGCTGGCCGGATCCATGTCGAGCGGCGCGTCGAGCGACGCCGTGTGCTCGTTCAGCGCGAGGATGTCGGTCACTTCCTCGGCCGTCTTGCCCGTCAGGTAGGCGATGTCGTCGATGCTGGCCTCGCGGCGCTCGGTCGCCTCGCCCGTCGACATCGAATTCTTTTCCAGATGGCGCTTGGCGCGCAGCACCTGGTTCAACTCGCGGATCACGTGCACCGGCAGCCGCACGGTGCGAGCCTGGTTCATGATGGCGCGCTCGATGCTTTGCCGGATCCACCAGGTGGCGTAGGTCGAAAAACGGAAGCCGCGGGCGGGATCGAACTTCTCGATCGCGTGCATCAAGCCGAGATTGCCCTCCTCGATCAGATCGAGCAGCGGCACGCCGCGATTCAGATAGCCCTTCGCAATGCTCACCACGAGCCGCAGATTGCGCTCGATCATGACCTGCCGCGCCTCGAATTCGCCGGCCTTGGCGCGGCGCGAGTAATGCTGCTCTTCCTCGACGGTCAGCAGCGGCTTGACGCTGATGCGGTTCAGGTAATGCTGGATGGTGTCGGCGGTGAGTTCCGCCTGCATGATCGCGCGGAAATCGTCGGGCTCGGGCGCTCTCTCGCCGCCGCTGCCGCGCGATTCGCGCTCGCCGTCGCTGTCGTCCGAATCGGCTTCGCGCGCTTCGTAATCGCGCTCCGACTCGGTGGCATCGTCGTCCTGCTTCGAAGCGCCAGCCCGTCCCACCGATGCTTGCGTGGCACGACTGATCTTTTCAGACTCGGCTTGCGGCTGGGGGCGCTTCGATTTCGGCATGAGCGTCTCGTCTATTTAGGCGGCAGATACTTCAGCGGATCAACAGGTTTGCCTTGGCGGCGAACCTCGAAATGCAACATCACGCGGTCGGAATCGCTGTTGCCCATCTCGGCGATCTTCTGGCCTTTCGTGACGGAATCCCCCTCTTTTACCATCAAAGCGCGGTTGTGTGCATACGCCGTGAGGAAGGTCGGATCGTGCTTGATGATAATGAGGTTGCCGTAGCCGCGCAGACCGTTGCCGGCGTAGACCACACGGCCATCCGCCGCGGCCTTGACGGGCGTGCCCGCCGTGCCGCCGATATTGACGCCCTTGTTCTTCGAATCGTCGAACTGATTGAGGATCGGGCCGCGCACCGGCCACGCGAACGACACCGAACCTGAGCTCGCACTCGGCGCCGCGCCCGGCGCAGGCGCGGCGGCAACCGGCGGTGCGGCATTGGCGGCCGGCGCGCCGTTCGCGCCGTAGATCGGCGGCATCGCCGGGCCGCTCGACAGCGGCGGCACGGGCGCGTTCGACGCACCCGGCGGCGGCATTGCGCCCGCCACGGCGCCGTTCGGCGGTGCAACGCGCAGCAGTTGATCGGCTTCGATCTGATTCGGGTTCGACAGGTTGTTCCACGAGGCAATGTCGCGGTAATTTTGGCCGTTTTCGAGCGCGATGCGATACAGCGTATCGCCCGGCTTCACGCGGTAATAGCCGGGCGGCGGCGGGCCGAGCGGCACGGTAGGCCGCGCGGCGACCGACGCCGCCGAAGGCGACGTGCCGAGTGCGCCGGAGCGATCCACCACGGGCGCCGGATCCATGCGCGATGCGCAGGCGGCAACGAGCAGGAGTGCGGCTGCACAGATGGCGCGCTGGCCGATTCGCTGGCCGGATGTCAGCGGAATAGTCGATTGTTTGTTTTGCATCGCGCGCAACGTAATCATCAGTGTCAAATCACTCCGGATTTTAAAGGGACAAAGAAAACGCGATCAAGTCGCGACTCTCGCCATTGCGTCGGCCCGACGCGCTCGACGAGCGTCAGCACTTGCGAATCGCCGCTCTGCGCGCCGACGGGGGCGACCAGCCGGCTGATCTTGCCCCGTTTCACGGACACCCCTATAAGCGATTAACTATCGCAATAGGAGGTGGACGATGACCAAGAGCAAGGCAGGCAGAAAGGGGCAGGAGTTCAGCCTGGAGTTCAGCCTGGAGTTCAGGCAGCAGGCCCTGTTGCGAGCGGCCACAGAAGGGGTAACCACGGTGGCTCGTGATCTGGGGTTGCAGCCTGCCCAGCTGTACAGTTGGCGCGCCCAGGCGCGGTGGCACGACCAGGACGATCAGGCACAACGCTTGGAGTTGGCCGAACATGCACGGCTCAAACGTGAAGTGGCGCGGCTGGAGGAGGAGAACGCTTTCCTAAAAAAAGCGGCGGCGTACTTCGCCAAACA
>WNEB01000013.1 GCA_009914575.1 Burkholderia gladioli | reverse complement strand
CGAACACTGGCAGCATCTGCGTACGACGAACCCGATCGAGTCGACGTTCGCGACGGTGCGTCATCGGACGAAGCGTACGCGCAACTGCGTGTCGCGCGCGACGTTTCTCGGGCTGGCGTTCAAGCTAATCGAATCGGTCGAAGAGTCGTGGCGCAAGATCCGCGCGCCCGAGAAGCTGACCGAGCTGCTGGCGGGCATGCCGTTCAAAGATGGAGTACCGGTGACCGACAGCACCCCGGCTCAGCAATCGCTCGCCGCCTGATCATGCCGACACCCTGTACACCAGATTTGACTTTAGCTCGACTTGATAGGAGGCTGGCCCCGCGACCGTTGCGCGTAAACGTCAACGGATCTCGCTCGATTTATGCAACAACGCCCCGCCCCAAGGCGGGGAAGTCCTCGCCGCCGGACGGGCTCGGGGGCCAGGCGGCGCAAGGCTTTGCCTGGCCCGAGCCCTCAAGCGTGCTCGTAGATTTCTACGCATCAAGGGTTCGCTGCGCCGGGCTTCGCCCGCCCTTGACCAGGAAAAATCCACCCACTCGAAATTCAAGAGAGGCTCATTTTCAGGCAATACGATGCGTTTTGTTGCAATTCGAGCGCATCCGTCATGAGCCTTGTTTCGCCCGTCTCCATTCCGTCCCATGCCCGCGTCGTGATCATCGGCGGCGGGATCGTCGGCTGCTCCACCGCATCACCTCGCCAAAGCCGGCATCGCCGACGTGGTGCTGCTCGAACAGGGCCAGCTCTCGTGCGGCACCACGTGGCACGCGGTCGGGCTGGTCGGCCAGTTGCGCACGCAACGAAGCCTCACGAAGCTGATCCACTATTCGACCGAGCTGTACGCCGCGCTCGAGGCCGAAACCGGGCTGGCGACGGGCTGGAAGCGCTGCGGCTCGCTGTCGGTGGCGCGCACCGCCGAGCGGCTCGTGCAGTTGAAGCGCACGACCGCGCAGGCACGCGCCTACGGCGCGGAATGCGAGTTGATCGATGCGCGCGCGGCCGGCGAGCTATGGCCCGCGATGCGCACCGACGACCTGACCGGCGCCGTCTGGCTGCCCGGCGACGGCAAGGCCAACCCGACCGACCTCACGCAATCGCTCGCGCGCGGCGCCCGCCAGCGCGGCGTGCGCATCGTCGAAGGCGCGCGCGTCACGGCGGTGCTCAGCGAGCGCACCGGCACGCGCCGCCGCGCCTCCGGCGTGACGTGGCGCACCAAGGACGGCGGCACCGGCACGCTCGCGACCGACATCGTCGTGAACTGCGCGGGCCAGTGGGCCAAACAGCTAGGTCGGCTCGCCGACGTGACCGTGCCGCTGCATTCGGCCGAGCACTATTACATCGTCACGGGCCGGATTCCGGGCGCGCACCCCGATCTGCCGGTGATGCGCGACCCCGACGGCTACATCTATTTCAAGGAGGAAGTGGGCGGCCTCGTGATGGGCGGCTTCGAACCAGACGCGAAGCCGTGGGGGATGGCCGGCATTCCCGACGATTTCGAGTTCCAGCTGCTGCCCGACGACTGGGACCAGTTCGAGATCCTGATGCGCAACGCGCTGCATCGCGTGCCGGCGCTGGAGACGACCGAAGTGCGCCAGTTCTACAACGGCCCCGAATCGTTCACGCCCGACAATCACTTCATTCTCGGCGAGGCGCCCGAACTCGCGAATTTCTACGTGGGCGCGGCCTTCAATTCGATGGGGATCGCCTCGGCCGGCGGCGCGGGCCGCGCGCTGGCCGAATGGATCGCGGGCGGCGAGCCGTCCACCGATCTGTGGGCCGTCGACATCCGCCGCTTCGCGCGCTTTCACGGCAACGACGCCTGGCTGTTCGACCGGGTCAAGGAAACGCTCGGGCTGCATTACGTGATGCCCTGGCCGAACCGCGAGCTGGACAGCGCGCGCGGCGTGCGGCGCTCGCCGGTACACGCCGCGCTGCAGGCCGCGGGCGCGTGCTTCGGCAGCCGGATGGGCTGGGAGATCGCCAACGTGTTCGCGCCGCCCGGCGCCACGCCGCGCATCGAATACAGCTTCGGCCGCCAGAACTGGCACGACTGGAGCGCGGCCGAGCATCGCGCCGCGCGCGAGCAGGCCGCGCTGTTCGACCGCAGCGCGCTCGTCAAGCTGCTGGTCAAGGGCCGCGACGCCGAAGCGGCGATGCAGGCGTTGTGCATCGCCGACCTGGCCGTCGCGCCGGGCGCGGTGCGGCGCAGCGCCCTGCTCAACGCGCGCGGCGGCTTCGAATCGTATGTCGGTCGCGGTGGTGCGCCTCGCCGACGACGGCTACCTGATCCTGACCGGCACCGCGCAGGCCACGCGCGATCTCGACCTGATCGAGCGCCATCTCGACGCGGGCGGTTACCGCTGCGTGGCGGTCGACGTGACGGGCCAGTACGCGCTGTTCTCGCTGCTCGGGCCGCAGGCGCGCGCTGCTGCAGCGCGCGTCGCGCGCCGAGCTGGACGCGGCGGTCTTCGCGCCCGGCACGAGCCGCGAGATCGCGCTTGGCCACGCGACGGTGCGCGCACTCTCCACATCACGCGGTGGCCGGCGAGCCGGGCTGGGACCTGCTGGTACCGGTGGAATCGGCGGTGCCGGTGTTCGACGCGCTGCGGGCGGCCGGCGACGCGCACGGCCTGCGGCTCGCGGGCGAGTATGCGTTCGAATCGCTGCGCATCGAGAACGGCCATGCTGTGTGGGGGCCGCGAGCTGTCGCCGGGCATCGATCCGTTCGAGGCCGGCCTGGCCGCGCTCTGCGAACCGGCGCTCGCCTCGTCGCGCCCGTTCGCCGGCGCGGCGGCGCTGGCCGCGAAGGCCGGCCAGCCGTGCACGCGGCGCGTGCTGGCGCTGCGCGTGGCGAACCGTCCAGACGTGACGCTGTGGGGCGGCGAAGGCATCCTGCGCGACGGCCGCCCGGTCGGCACGCTCAGTTCGGCCGCGTACGGCCACACGCTCGGCACCGCGGTGGCGCTCGGCGTGGTGACCTGCGACCCGGATCGCCCCGATCCGCTGCACGGCCGCTACGAGATCGAACTGGCCGGCGAACGGCTCGCGGCGGTGGCCGCGCTGCCCGCCCGGAACGGGTAAATTCAGCCGACACAGAAACGTGAATTAGACAAAATTGCCATACTTTCAAGGCGTTTTCACCGAAATTACGACAATGCAAACGTTGCCAGCCTTCACGCGAATGACACTGTTTTCTCGCTATCCTCCCGGCATCGGCTGGCGGCGCAGGCGCGATGCCCACCGAATCCCGAGAATGCTCCCTCGACCGTAACTGGCACGGCCGATCATCCCCGCCCAGGAAGAGAACCATGACGACAAAGAATCGCCGTGACTTTCTGCGCGGCGGCGCCGGCACTGCCGGCGCCGCCGCGCTCAACGTTTTCCCTCCCGTGATCCGCAATGCCCTCGCGATCCCCGCGAACCGCCGCACGGGCACGATCCGCGATATCGAACACATCGTGATCCTGATGCAGGAAAACCGCTCGTTCGACCATTACTTCGGCACGCTGCGCGGCGTGCGGGGCTTCGGCGATCCGCGTCCGCTGGTGCAGCAGAACGGCAAGTCGGTGTTCCATCAGCCGGCCGGCCTCGGCGAAGTGCCGCCGTTCCACCCGGGCGCCGACAATCTCGGCATGCAGTTCATCCAGGATCTGCCGCACGGCTGGCAGGACATGCACGCGGCGTGGAACAAGGGCCGCTACGACCAGTGGGTGCCGAACAAGGGCACCACGTCGATGGCCTACCTGCAGCGCGACGACATCCCGTTCCATTACGCGCTGGCCGACGCATTCACGATCTGCGACGCCTACCATTGCTCGATCCCCAGCTCGACCGATCCGAACCGCTACTACATGTGGACCGGCTACGTCGGCAACGACGGCCAGGGTGGCGGCCCGGTGCTCGGCAACGACGAGCTCGGCTACGGCTGGACGACCTACCCGGAAGTGCTGGAAAAGGCCGGCGTGTCGTGGAAGATCTACCAGGACATCGGCGAAGGGCTCAACGCGGCCGGCTCGTGGGGCTGGACCAGCGACAACGCCTACATCGGCAACTGCGGCGACAACTCGCTGCTGTACTTCAACCAGTACCGCAACGCGCAGCCGGGCAACCCGCTGTACGACAAGGCCCGCACCGGCACCAACATCAGCCAGGGCGGCACGCTGCCGCAGGTCTCGTGGATCTGCTCGCCGGAAGCCTATTCGGAACACCCGAACTGGCCGGCGAACTACGGCGGGTGGTACGTCGAGCAGGTGCTCGCCACGCTCACGTCGAACCCGGAAGTCTGGAGCAAGACGGCGCTGTTCATCACCTACGACGAAAACGACGGCTTCTTCGATCACGTGCCGCCGCCGTTCGCGCCGCAATCGCGCGACAACGGCCTGTCAACGGTTGCCACCACCAACGAGATCTACCCCGGCGACGCCTCGCACATGGCCGGCCCGTACGGCCTCGGCCCGCGCGTGCCGATGTCGTCGTGTCGCCGTGGACCAAGGGCGGCTGGCTCTGCTCGCAGACCTTCGATCACACCTCGCTGCTGCAATTCATCGAGACGCGCTTCGGCAGCCAGTACGACATCGTGGCCGGCAACGTGTCGCCGTGGCGCCGTGCGGTGTGCGGCAACCTGACCTCGGCGTTCGACTTCCGCGATCCGGACGCGCGCGTGCCGAACCTGCCGGACACGAGCGGCTACGCGCCGCCCGACCGCACCACGCACCCGAGCTACGTCCCGCTGCCGCCGGCCTCGCAGGCCGTGCCGAAGCAGGAAAGCGGGCTGCGCCCGGCGCGCGCGCTGCCCTACGAGCTGTTCGCGTACGACCGCGTCGATGCGTCCACCGGCAAGTTCAAGCTGACGTTCGCGAACACCGGCAGCGCCGGCGCCGCGTTCCAGGTGCAGGCCGCGAACCGCATCGACGGCCCGTGGGCCTACACGGTCGAAGCGCGCCGCCGCCTGTCGGACAGCTGGAGCACGGTCGCCACGCTCGGCCTCTACGACCTGTCGGTGTACGGCCCGAACTGCTTCCTCTGCCAGTTCCGCGGCAGCACCTCGGCCGGCGACGGTCGCACGCCGAACCCGGAAGCGCTGAACCCGGAAGCGCTGTACGGCTACGACGTGATCAACGGCAACCTGACGCTGCGCCTGTCGAACCGCGGCAGGACGCCGCCGGTGCGCCTGACCGTCAGCAACGCCTACAGCGGCGCGACGCGCAGCGTCGAACTGTTCCCGGGCCAGCGCCTCGACGAATACGTCGACCTGCGCGGCAGCCACGGCTGGTACGACCTGACCGTCAGCGACGGCACCACGGCCGGCTTCCTGCGCCGCTTCGCCGGCCACGTCGAAACGGGCCGCGCCAGCACCAGCGATCCGGCGATCGCGACTCTGTAAACAGCCACGGCGCCCGCCGCGAATCGCGACGGGCGCCGTTCTGCCTTCCTTTCCCACACCCCGCGATCGTGCGAACGGTCGCGGGGTGTCGTTTTCTCAGTGCGTGATCTTCGGCTCGTCCATCGGCTTGCCGACCACGAAACCGCCGCCCTGATAGCGCTGCGCCGGATCGTCGAGCTTGCTGTCCGGGCTGCTGGCCGGGAACAGGTGCTCGAACGGCGCGGAGCTGTCCTGCGGGCGATAGCCGAGGAACGCGGCCTTGGCATTATCGATCCACTTCGTGCGGTTGTCCGACACGCCGTAGACGATCGCATGGCCGACGCGGTTCGTCATCAGCGAGCAGCGCACCAGCTCGATGAAATCGCGGAAGCTCAGGAACGTGACCAGCATGCGCGGATTCTTCGGCGCCTCGAACGACGAACCGATGCGCAGGCACACCGTTTCCAGGCCGAAACGGTCGAAGTAGTAGCGCGACAGCGATTCGCCGAAGCACTTGGTCACGCCGTACAGCGAATCGGGGCGCATCGGCGCGTCGGCGTCGATCACTTCGTGGAAACCGACCACGTGGTTCGAGCTGGCGTAGACGATGCGCTGCACGCCGAACTGATGCGCCGCCGCGTAGAGGTTGTAGACGCCGCGGATGTTGGCCTCGATCAGCGCGTCGAACGGCGCGTCGACCGAAATGCCGCCGAGGCGGACGATCGCGTCGACGCCGTCCACCAGCGCGTTGACGGTCGTGCGGTTGGCCAGATCGGCCACCACCGCTTCCTCGTGGGCCGCCGTCTCGCCGAGCGGCGCAATATCGGTGACGCGGACGATGTCGGCCCAGTCGCCGAGCGCGGCGCGCAGCTGGCGACCGAGGTTGCCCGCTGCGCCCGTCAGCAGCAGGCGGCGGAACGGCTTGGCGGGCGTGGAAGTCGGCGAAGTCACGGCGGGATCTTCTCTCGGTGTCGGTGAGACGTTGCAGCGCCCGGCGCGGGACGCACCGGAGCATGAAAACGCGATCTTATACGACGACCGACGTATCAGCTACCAGCGAGAACCCGTAGCCGCTGCGCCCCAGCTTCGGTCGACGGATGACCTTCGCGGATGAAAAAAGGCACTGCGGCGGCCCCCGCAATGGGGAGCCGGCGCAGCGCCTCGGGGCCGTGCCGCCGCCGGTTCGCCGGCGTCACTTCGTCATTCCGAATCGCGCCCGGCTTCGGGCCGCTTCGTGCGCACGGCGCAGGCGTTCGCGGCTGTTGGTCAGGTGGGTACGCATCGCCGCGCGCGCCGCTTCCGGATCGCGCCGCGCGATCGCCTCGAAGATCGCCTCGTGCTCGTGGTTCAGGCGGTCGACGTAGCGCTCCAGGTCGTCGCCCGCGAAACGCGCAGAATTCACGCGCGCGCGCGGAATGATCGACGTGCCGAGCTGCGTCATGATGTCGACGAAATAGCGGTTGCCGGTGGCCTGCGCGATCTGCAGGTGGAAATGGAAGTCGAGCTGGGCCGTATCGCGACCGCCCGATGCGCTCTGCGCGATCGCGTCGAGCGCGCGGCGCAGCAGGCCGAGATCGGCCTCGTTGGCGCGCTGCGCAGCCAGGCTCGCGCATTCGCTTTCGAGGCTGATGCGCAGTTCGAGCACGGCGAGCACGTCGCGCAGCGTGGTGATCGTGGCGGGATCGATGCCGAGCGTGCGGCGGCGCTCCGGCGCCAGCACGAAGCTGCCGATGCCGTGGCGCGTCTCGATCAGGCCGCTGGCCTGCATCCGCGAGATCGCCTCGCGCACGACCGTGCGGCTGACGCCCTGCGAGGCCATCACTTCCGTCTCGGTCAGCAGCTTGTCGCCGGGCCGCAGCGTGCCGCTTTCGATCTGCGAGCTCAGTGCGTCGACGACGTCTTGCGCAAGGCTGCGGGCGCGGCGGCGCGGGGGCACGGGAAGCACGGGCACGGACATGGGGCCTGTATCCTTAAAATGATTGATCCGATCGGAAGCGGATGCGGTCGAAATGGCGGGGTCATTATACTGCTTCGCTAGTCGTCCGATGACTGATGTTCCCCCAATCCTCGGCGGATAAAGACGCTCGGGCATCGCGTGTCCGGCGGTCGGATGTCGAATCATCGCACTTCATACCACGGCCGGACAAGCCGGGCGCCTCGATGCGAAAAGGCCGGCGCGAGGCCGGCCTGTCGGGCGCTGCATGGGGAGTAAGCGACGCGCGGCTGAGGCGAAATGACTCAGCCCGGCATCCAGATGCCGCGCGCCATGCCCGCGGCGGCGAACACGATGACGATGATCAGCGCGGCCTGCGCATGACAGATCCGCGAATACTCGGACGCGCGCGACACGTCGGGCAGCTCGCCGCGCCTGACGACCGCGCGCCAGCAAAGCAGCGCGAGCATCGACCGGATTTCCAGCGCCAGCACAATCACGAGCGCGGTCATCTTCAGGTGGAACAACGGGGCATGCAGGTAGTAGGCGCTGCCCTTCTCGAAGCCGCCGAACGCGCGCAGCAAGCCGGTGGCGATCAGCACCAGAGCAGTCAGCCCCCAGCCGGTATCGGCGCGGAACACGGCGCGCAGTCGGCCACCTGCACGCTCGCCGCGGCGGCCACGCGCTTGAACGCGCGGTTACGCGTGGCGATCGCCGCCAGCGCAAGGCCGAATGCCCTCAGGTGAATGGCGGCCAGCAACCAGCGGATCAGCATGTCGGTCTCCTCGGGCCGGGCCGGTCGGCGTCAGACGAACTGACGCAGCGTGGCGTCGAGCGCGCGCGCCGCGGCGCGGTCGCCTTCCGTCGCGAGCGGGGCGCGCGCCACGATCTGGCGATTGTGGCCAACCGCCGCCGGAGAATTCCAGAGCAGTTCGACCTTGGGGCGCGAGAGCGGCTTGCCGCGCGGCATGTCGGAGGTGGCGGGCACGCCGGGGCGATTGGCGGCGGCAGCTTGCGCGGCGACGACGGGCGGCTCGACCGGTGCCGAAACCGGCTCGGCGGCGTGGGCCGATTCCGCGGCGACGGCAACGGGTTCGGGCGTATCGGCGGCGCCCTCGACGGCGTCGTGCGCCACCGCGGCCGGCTCGGCCATCGCGACGACCGCCGCCGTGGCGGCAACCGGCGCGTCGTGCGACGCATCGGCGTCGACGACGGGAATCGGCGTGGTATTGGCGGCGATATCGGTGGCGTTGGCGGGCATCATCGGCGCGGGCGCCGGCTCGGCCTCGAACGGCGGTACCGCGGCGGTCGGCGGCAGCACCGTGCCGCGCGGCCAGCGAATCGCCAGCTCGCGCGCATCGTACTGGCCCACCTTGCGGCTTTCCATCCAGACCACCACGGTGCGCGTCAGCACGTCGATCGAAATGGCATAGCGGCCGATCGCGAAGCGGCGCGCGGCGATGTTGGTGCCCCACAGCGGCTGCGGGCGGCAGATCCAGACCACGGCCGCGTACAGCACCGGCGCGGCGATCAGCCAGCCGTTGCTGGTCATCACGGCATGCATCGCGCGCCGCCAGCCGGCGAACCAGACAAACGCGCCGATCGACCAGGCGGCAAACAGGAAGCAGAGCAAGGCGAACAGACGCAGCGCCTGGCGCAGCCATTGCGGCAGCGGATGGCGCGGCCGTTCGGCGCGCGCGACGGCGCCCGGCAGCGTCAGCAGCAGAAACAGGAACACGAGATTGACGCAGGCCCACGGCGACGAAGCCATCGACGACAGCGTCGACCACTCCATCTGCGCCATGGCGTGCAGCCAGCGCACGAGAAGCACGAGACCGACGGCGCGCAGCGCGAAAATGACGCCGGCTCCGGGTGCCGGAATCGCGCGCGTGGTTTTCGTTCTGGCCAAAACAACTCTCCTGTCGATCGTCCTGCGGGGGCCGGTTTTTACGGCACGGCCATTATAGGGGCATGACTTCGCCGGTCAGGCAAAACCTGCCGGTTTGCGGCGAATCGTCCAGGCCGCGCGGCGCGGATACAACACCGCTCGGACGCCCGAACATGCCGCACCCAGCCCCGCCGTTCGCGGCGGCCGCGAGCGCGCGGTTGCCCGGGAGGCGCCGCAAAGCACGACGCCCCGCAGGGCGAACCCTGCGGGGCGTTGTCGGTACGACCGGTACGGCGAATGCGTCAGTTGCCGTTGACTTCGCGCAGCACCGTGCGGCGGTTCTGGCGCAGCAGCTCTTCGTACACCTTGATGTAGTTGGCGGCCATGACCTTCGACGAGAAGCGCGCTTCGAACGCACCGCGCACCTTGTCGCGCGGCAGCGTGTCGAGCTTCTTGACGGCGGCGATCGCCGAGACTTCGTCTTCGACGACGAAACCCGACACGCCGTTGTCGATCACTTCCGGCACCGAACCGCGGTTGAACGCGATCACCGGCGTGCCGCAGGCCATCGCCTCGATCATGACCAGGCCGAACGGCTCCGGCCAGTCGATCGGGAACAGCAGCGCGTGCGCATTGCCGAGGAATTCCGGCTTCTGCGATTCGTTGATTTCACCGATGTATTCGACGTGCGGCAGCGCGAACAGCGGCTTGATCTTCTCTTCGTAGTAAGCACTATCGGCCTTGTCGAGCTTGGCGGCGATCTTGATCTTCATGCCGGCCTGCTCGGCGATGCGGATGGCCGTATCGACGCGCTTTTCCGGCGAGATGCGGCCCAGGAACGCGAGATATTCCGGCTTCGCGTCCTTCGGCGGCGTCAGCAGGTTTTCCGGCAGACCGTGATAGACGGTCGGCTGCCAGTTGGCCTGCGGCAGCGGAATGCGCTGGTTGTCCGAAATCGACACGACCGGCACGGTGTTGAACGTGTTGAAGATCGGGTTCAGTTCCGGCAGATCCAGGCGGCCGTGCATCGTCGTGACGTGCGGCACCGGCTGACGCGAGAACAGCGAGAACGGGTAGTAATCGATGTGGAAGTGCAGCACGTCGAATTCGTCGGCGCGGCGGCGCACTTCTTCCAGCAGCAACATGTGGGGCGCCATCACGTCGCGGATCGTCGGATCGAGGCGCAGGGCCTGCGGCCAGAACGCTTCGAGCTTGGCCGACGTCTGCGAATCGCCGCTCGCGAACAGCGTGACATCGTGCCCCATCTCGACCAGCGCCTCGGTCAGGTAGGACACCACGCGTTCGGTACCGCCATACAGCTTCGGGGGAACCGCTTCGTGCAACGGAGCGATTTGGGCGATTCGCATCTGAGTAACTCCTAAAAAATTCGGCAACAGACAGGCTGAGAAAGGACCGTAAGCCTTGCCGTCCGGCGAGCCGGACTGATCTTCACATCGGATGAAACACCATCGGCTCGCGGCATCGAGCGCCATCCCGTGACGACGCTCCAGCATTCAACGCGTGGTGTCGCGACGCGTTGACAGCATCCCGTAAAATTTCCTGCACCACCCGGGACGCCCACCGGACAACCCGTAAAAATGAGGCTCTCTTGAAAAATGAGCCTCTCTTGAATTTCGAGTGGGTGGATTTTTCCGGGTCAAGGGCGGGCGAAGCCCGGCGCAGCGAACCCTTGATGCGGAGAAATCTACGAGCACGCTTGAGGGCTCGGGCCAGGCAAAGCCTTGCGCCGCCTGGCCCCCGAGCCCGTCCGGCGGCGAGGACTTCCCCGCCTTGGGGCGGGGCTAGGGGTGGGAAGATACCGTTTTGCGACGTAGGTTTTCGTACCCCGGCGGCCCTTTTCACCCACTCAAATTTCAAGAGAGCCGTATTTCGGCTGGCGGCTGCCGACGTTCGGGAACCGGCAGCGCAACAACCCGTAGGCAATCGGGCCGCGGCCCGGCGTGCGACGCCTCGGCGTGCGCCTCCGTCGATCGGCCTCGCCCGCCCGCACCGCGTTCTCGCTTCGCCCTTGGCTCGCCCTCAGCCCGCCCACGCCGTCCCCTCGTGCCGCGCCGCCACGATCACAGCCGCCAGCGTGCGCGCCGCCGCCTCCATGCGCCGCCGAAGCCCAGCACCAGCCCCGACCGCGCCGTGCCGGGCGCGTATCGGCGAGACCGGCCGCACCGCCACGCCGGCCTCCAGCGACAGCGCGGCCACGCGGCGGTCGTCGAAGTCGCCCGCCAGCCACAGCACCAGATGCATGCCCTGATCGCTCGGCTCGCGCCGCGCCAGCTCGGGCGGCAGCGCGGCGTCGAGCGTCTCGATCAGGCGGCGCGCGCCGCGCCGCATACACGCCGCGCACGCGCCGGATATGGCGGTCGAGGTGCCCTTCGCCCATGAACGCGACCAGCACGTGCTGGTCGGCCTCGGGCGGATGGCGGTCCATCAGCACGCGCGCGCCGCGAAACGCCGCCGTCAGATCGGGCGGCACGATCGCGTAGCCGAGCCGCAGCGACGGAAACAGGATCTTGCTGAACGTGCCCAGATACACCACCCGCGCCGGATCGAGCCCCTGCATCGCCGGGAACGGATGGCCGGCGTAGCGCAGCTCGATGTCGTAATCGTCCTCGACGATCCAGGCGTCGTTCGAGCGCGCCCAGTCGAGCAAGCGCTTCGCGGCGGCCCACGCTCAGCGGCATGCCGAGCGGATACTGATGCGAGGGCGTGACGAACGCCGCGCGCGCATCGGGCGCGCGGCGGCAGCCGGCGTCGACGTCGAGCCCTTCCGCGTCCACCGGCACGCGCACGATCGCGTCATCGCGTCGCGCCGCCCGGTGCTTTCGAGGATCGCCGTGATGCCGCGATAGGCGGGGTTCTCGATCCAGGCGCGGTCGCCGGTGCCCAGCAGCACCTGGCTGGCCAGATAGAGGCCCTGCTGGGTGCCGGTGGTGACGATCACCTGAGCGGCGTCGCAGCGCACCGAGCGCGAGCGGCGCACGTAATCGGCGATCGCCTTGCGCAGCGGGCCGACGCCGCGCGGGTCGCCGTAGCCCGACGGCGCGACCGCGCGGCGCGCGCGCAGGCGGTTGCCGAGCCGCCGCCACGCCGCGTCGGGCAACGTCGGGCCGCCCGGCACGGAGACGGCGAACGGGATCGGCGGCAGCGGCTCGAAATCGGCGGCGACGGTCGCGAAAATCGCCACGGGCGCGGGCAGGCGGCGCGGCGGGACGGCCTCGGGCAGCGCGGCGTCGGGCGGCGCCGCCCCGGCCGACGACGCCCCGCTCCGAGCGGCGCTCGCGACGGCTTCGCGGTGCGGCGGCGGCGCCTCGCCCTGCATCGACAACGCCGGCGCCACCCAGGTTCCGGTTCGCCCGCACGACACCAGGAAGCCCTCCGCCACCAGTTGCTCGAACGCCTCGATCACGGTGCCGCGCGCCAGACCGAGCGCGGCGGCCGCGCGGTCGAGCGGGCCGAGCGACGGGATATCTGGAGACTGGGCGGTGCGGGCCATCGTTTCTGGTCCAGAAAATTGAATAAAACTGGCCCTTCATCATAGGCCAGCCACGGCGCAGAATCGCCCCATTCGATCAATCCCGCCCCCTCGCCCTCCCGGAGCCGCCATGTATCTGCCCGCCCATTTCACCGAAGCGCGCCCCGACGCGCTGCACGCCCTGATCGCCGCCCATCCGTTCGGCGCGCTGGTCACGCATGGCGACGGCGGCCTCGACGCCAACCACCTGCCGTTCGAGCTCGATCCGGCCGGCGGCACGCTCGGCGTGCTGCACGCCCACGTGGCGCGCGCCAACCCGGTCTGGCAACAGGTGCGCAACGGCGCGCCCGTGCTGGCGATCTTCGGCGCGATGGACGCCTACATCTCGCCGAACTGGTATCCGAGCAAGCACGAGGCGCACCGCCAGGTGCCGACCTGGAACTACGCGGTGGTGCACGCGCACGGCCGCATCACGGTGCGCGACGTGGTGGCGAAACTCACGCGCCGCCACGAGGCGACGCAGCCGGTGCCGTGGAAGATGGGCGACGCGCCGGCCGATTTCGTCGATACGCTGATGCAGGCGATCGTCGGCATCGAGATCGAGATCACGCGCCTCGAAGGCAAGAGCAAGCTGAGCCAGAACAAGGACGCGCGCGACGTACAGGGCGCCGCCGACGGGCTGCGCGCGCAGGGCCGGGACGCGATCGCCGATGCGATGCTGGCGGGCGGGATCGCGCCGGGCGCGGACAAGACCGGCAGCGGCAACGCGCGCGACTGAAGCGCGGCGGCCGGCCGCGTCAGGCTCCGGCCGCGCCGCCCGCGCTCGGCGATCCGCTCGCGCATCGCCGCGAGCGCCCCGGCGATCGCCTCGCGATGCGCCGGCTCGGCCACGATCTGCGCCGCCGTGCGCGGCGGCCCGAGCAACGGCAGCGCGATCGACGCCGGCGCCACGCAATGCGCCGACATGGTGGTCAGCACCAGCCGCAGCGCCGCCTGCGCGTCGGACGCGCGCGTCGACGCGTTGAACAGCGCCACCGCCATCCCCGGAAAGCCCTCGCTGGCCACCAGCCAGTCGAGCGCGTTCTTGAACGCGCCCGGAATGCCGCGCGCGTATTCGGGCAGGCGATCAGCAGCCCGTCGGCCTGCGCGACCGCGTCGCGCAACGCCTGCACGGGCGGCGGCGGATCGTCCTGACGCTCGGGGTTGAAGTGCGGCAGCGTATCGAGGCCCCGCCAGGCCTGCACGCTCACGCCGGGCGCGCCGATCGCGGCGGCGGCGTCGAGCAGGGCCGTGTTCGAGGACAGCGCGCGCAGGCTGCCCGACATCGAAAGCAATCGAATCATGGTTCGCGAGACGGTGAAGCGGTGAAGCGCGGCCGGCGGCGGCCCCTTCGGAGCGGGGCCGTGCCGCGCGGAAAAACCTGCCGCGAGTGTCCCACGTCCGGCCCGATCGCGCCGCCCGGCGGGCGCCCGCCCCATGCCCGCCCCGCGCCGGGGCCGGACGCCGCCGTTCGCGCCTCCCGGTGCTTCCTTTACAATGCACGGCATTTCTGTCCGTCGACGTTCGACACTTACCGTATTCAGGGGCTTTCATGATCATCAAACCGCGCGTTCGTGGCTTCATCTGCGTGACGACTCATCCGGTCGGCTGCGAAGCCAATGTCAAAGAACAGATCGATTACGTCGTCAAGCAAGGCCCGATCGCCAACGGCCCGAAGAAAGTGCTGGTGATCGGCGCGTCCACCGGCTACGGCCTGGCCGCGCGCATCTCGGCCGCGTTCGGCTCGGGCGCGGACACGCTGGCGGTCTGCTTCGAGCGCCCGGGCAGCGAAACCAAGCCGGGTACCGCCGGCTGGTACAACACCGCCGCGTTCGAAAAGTTCGCCAAGGCCGAAGGCCGCTACGCCAAGACGATCAACGGCGACGCGTTCTCTGACGAAGTGAAGCGCGTCACGATCGACACCATCAAGGCCGATCTCGGCCAGGTCGCTCTGGTGGTCTACAGCCTGGCGTCGCCGCGCCGCACGCACCCGAAGACGTGCGTGGTGCACAACTCCACGCTCAAGCCGATCGGCAAGAGCGTCACGTTCCGCGGCATCGACACCGACAAGGAAGTGATCAAGGACACGGTGCTCGAACCGGCCTCGCAGGAGGAAATCGACAACACCGTGGCGGTGATGGGCGGCGAGGACTGGAAGTTCTGGATCGACGCGCTGAACGCAGCGGGCGTGCTGGCCCCCGGCGCGAAGACCACGGCGTTCACCTACCTCGGCGAGCAGATCACCCACGACATCTACTGGAACGGCTCGATCGGCGCGGCCAAGAAGGATCTCGACGCCACCGTGATCGGCCTGCGCGACACGCTCGCGGCCCACGGCGGCGATGCGCGCGTGGCGGTGCTGAAGGCGGTGGTCACGCAAGCCAGCTCGGCGATCCCGATGATGCCGCTGTATCTGTCGCTGCTGTTCAAGGTGATGAAGGAAACCGGCTCGCACGAGGGCTGCATCGAACAGGTGTACGGCCTGCTGCACGACACGATGTACGGCGCCACGCCGCATGTCGACGACGAAGGCCGCCTGCGCGCCGACTACAAGGAACTCGATCCGCAGGTGCAGGCCAAGGTGCAGGCGCTGTGGAGCCAGGTCACCAACGACAACCTCTACGAACTGACGGATTTCGCCGGCTACAAGCACGAATTCCTGCGCCTGTTCGGGTTCGAGATCGCGGGCGTGGATTACGACGCCGACGTCAATCCCGACGTGGCGATTCCGGGGCTGATCTCGGTCGGTCTGTAAGCGCCGCGCAGCACGCGGCATCGAAGGCCGGATGCGAAGGCCGGATGCGGGGCATTGCCCTGCATCCGGCCTTTTTCATGGGCCCGCGTCAGGCCAGCGTGCGCACCTTCGGCTCGCGGGCGGTGTCCCATTCGTAGTTGAAGGTTGGGACGGCGGGGTTTCATAGATTAGGCAGACTTCCGATCATGGTCAACGCGTTTTTCGAGTGATCGATGCAGGGCGACGGCGAGGATCCAGAGGTCGTTGGCACCACCGAGCTTGCGGAAGCGCTTCTCCGCTTCCAGGAGGCGTTGTTGCATAAATCGAGTGTAAGGATGCAATAGCATCGACGGGCATAATTTCAGGCGATACTAACGGATTGCGGACGAGCGAGGTCCGCCATACGGTTGATGACGCCGACGCGAACGGAGACCTCGGTCGCCTGCGAGTCGATGTGACGCGCCCAGAGACAGTTGCCGGTGAGGGTCTTGAACCGATACATCGCATTCTCGGCAAGCGATCGCCGGTGGTAGCCACTGCCTTGCTTCCATTCTCGACGACCGTCACGGGCAATTGCATCAACCGCGCCATTACGCCACGCCGCACCGGGCATATCCGCTGGCCAATGAACGGCACCCTCGCGTGGCGGAATCGAAGGAATAGCACTGCG
>WNEB01000129.1 GCA_009914575.1 Burkholderia gladioli | reverse complement strand
ATGTCCTTGCGCATTTTCTTGTCAAAAATTAGGCAGTTACTCTGGAATCTGACTTGATAGGAGGCTGGCCCCGCGACCGTTGCGCGTAAACGTCAACGGATCTCGCTCGATTTATGCAACAACGCCGGTTCGCGCAACACGTTTTTCTCGTCGTTCTACCGCAACAATTGATGCGGCTGACCGGATGCGCCGGTCGCGTCGCGTTGCCTTTTTCTCCTTCCCCTTTTTTCGATCGCGCCGGCGCCCGACATGTTTCTCGCGCCCGGTGACGCGCCTGCGCCACAGTCGCGCCGTTTTTCGCTTGCGGCGCTTTGAGCGTTCTCCCGCTTGCGCTATCTTTCGCGCCTCGCCGGCTAGCCGGCTCGCTCGGGGGGGCTGGCCGGTTCCGATACCGGCGGCGGGCCCGCCTCTGCGGCAATCGCAACGCCGCTATACCGAACATAAGCACGCCTATTTTTGACCGGCTTATCGGTCCTTGAAGATGGCCGTGCCCCACCGTGCGCATGCAGCCCCAACAACGATACGCGCACCGGTTCCCAACGAATTGATTCGGAGATCTCATGAAATCTTTCGCTCGCCGGACTGCGTCCGGTGCTGTCGCGTGCGCCGCGTTTGCGGCCTGCTTCTCGATCGCCGCGCCCGCCCAGGCGCAATCGAGCGTGCAACTGTACCGCCAGGTCGACGCCTGGGTCGGCGCGCAGAAATTCCCCGGTAACGAACGCGCATGGGGCGTGCAGGGCGGCGGCATGTCGACCTCGTACTGGGGCCTGCGCGGCACCGAGGATCTCGGCGGCGGCTATCGCGCGCTGTTCACGTTCGAGGATTTCTTCCGCCCGCAAAGCGGCAAGTACGGCCGCTTCGACGGCGACACGTTCTTCGCGCGCAATTCGTACGTCGGCCTCGAAACGCCGTACGGCACGGTGCGCGCCGGGCGTCTGACCACGCAGCTGTTCATATCGACGATCCTGTTCAACCCGCTGATCGATTCGTACGAGTTCTCGCCGATCGTCTATCACGTGTTCCTCGGCCTTGGCACGTTCCCGACCTACACGACCGATCAGGGCGTGGTCGGCGATTCGGGCTGGAACAACGCGGTGTCGTAAACGTCGCCCGATTTCAACGGCTTCAGCGCGGGCGCGATGTACGCGCTCGGCAATCAGGCGGGCAGCAACGGCGCAAAGAAGTGGAGCGGCCAGATGCAGTATTACCGCGGCGCGTTCGCCGCCACGGTCGTGTATCAGTACGTCAACTTCAACACAACAACAGCCCGACCGATCTCGGCTCGCTGGTGGCCGGCATGAAGAGCCAGAGCGTCGCGCAGCTCGGCGTCAGTTACGACCTGAAGTTCGTGAAACTGTACGGCCAGTACATGTATACGAAGAACGACATGCAGGCCGGAAGCTGGCACGTGAACACCGCGCAGGGCGGCGTGTCGGTGCCGGTCGGCGCGGGCAGCGCGCTGGCGTCCTATGCCTATTCGCGCGACGCGGGCGGGCTCGACCAGATGCATCAGACCTGGGCGCTCGGCTACGATTACCCGCTCTCGAAGCGCACCGATCTGTACGCGGCCTACATGTACGATCACCTGTCGAATCAGTCGACCGGCTACACGTTCGGCGGCGGCATGCGCGCGCGCTTCTGAACGCGGGCGCGTGTCCGGCGCGCAACACCCGCTCGGCATTTTTTGCCGTTGCCAGGCCGTTCCGTAGCGAAAGTGGGGAATTACGCGGCGTTTTGCGTTTGTTGACCTTTTGCCGCGTCAGCCTTTGCTACAGTCGCTTCCAATTGAGCCTATTGAAGTCGCTGGATCGCGAGCGTTTGGCATGGATACCCTCGTCAGCATGAATGTGTTTCGCTACGTCGTCGAAGTGGGCAGCTTCGTCGGCGCGGCGGAGCGGATGCAAATGTTCGCTGCGATGGCGAGCAAGCACGTGATGCATCTCGAGCAGCAGCTCGGTTCGCGGCTGCTGCATCGAACCACCCGTCGCGTCGCGCCCACCGAAGCCGGGCGCGAATACTACGAGCGCCTCGTGCAGGCGCTGACCGAACTCTCGACGAAGCCGGCCAGGCGGTCGGCGCGGCCAGCATCGTGCCGCAAGGCCGCCTGCGCGTGACCACGCTGTCGGCGTTCGGCCTGCGCCACGTGATGCAGGCCGTGACCGCGTACGCCGCGCGCTACGCGGACGTGACCGTCGAGATCACGCTGTCGGATCGCGTAGTCGAATTGATCGACGAAGGCTACGACGTGGCCGTGCGCGCCGCGCCGTTCGGCCTGAAATCGTCGTCGCTGGTCGCGCGCCAGATCGCCACCGCGCACATCCTGCTGGTGGCCTCGCCGGCCTATCTCGACGAGCACGGCACGCCGGCGACGCTCGCCGATCTCGAACATCACAACTACCTGCGCCGCGACAGCGGCCCCACCTCGATCGATTCGGTCGCGTTCGAATCGGCCGCGGCCTCGCGCGTGACGCTGTCGGGCAACCTGATCATCAATCACCTCGAAGCGCTGCGCGTGGCGGTGCTCGACGGCAGCGGCATCGCGATGCTCGGCACCGAGGTGGTGGGCGACGACATCGAGGCCGGCCGTCTCGTGCCGCTGCTGCTAGACGTGATGCCGCCGCGCGAGCTGACGATCTACGCGGTGTACGCGAGCCGCCGGCACGTGTCGGCGAAGGTGCGCTCGTTCGTCGATTTCCTGGCCGACCGGTTCTCGGGGCAGTCGCTGTGCCCGACCGTCGATGCCTATCTGGCCGACGCCGCCGTGCCGCGATTGAAGCGCGTCGCGTCGAGCTGAACCGCAAGCGCGAAACGCGGCGGCAAATAAAAAACCGGCTTCTCAGCCGGTTTTTTCATGCCTGTCGCTTGTCGAGCGCCGGTCAGGCGCGGATCCCGAGCCGCGCCTTCGCGTCGTCCATCAGCCCGACGCCCTGGCCCGCGCCCCAGATGTCCTTCCAGGCCTTCGCCTTGTCGCTGCCGAAGTTCATCTTCGACTTGTCGGCCTCGGGCAGCGCGTCCGGATCCAGCCCCGCGTTGACGATGCTCTCGCGGATGTAGTTGCCGTGCACGCCCGTGAACAGGTTGGTGTAGACGATGTCGACCGATTTGGCGTCGACGATCGCGCGCTTGTAGCCTTCCACCGCGTGCGCTTCCTGCGTGGCGATGAAGCGCGTGCCCATGTAGGCGAGGTCGGCGCCCATCGCCTGCGCGGCCAGGATCGCGCCGCCGTTGGCGATCGAGCCCGACAGCACGATCGGGCCGTCGAAGCGCTTGCGTACTTCGCCCACTAGCGCGAACGGCGAGGTGGTGCCCGCGTGGCCGCCCGCGCCGGCCGCCACCAGGATCAGGCCGTCCACGCCCGCCTCGAGCGCCTTCTCGGCGTGGCGCAGGTTGATCACGTCGTGCAGCACGATGCCGCCGTAGCTGTGCACCGCCTGCACGATCTCCGGCGACGGCGCGCGCAGGCTGGTGAGAAGATCGGCACCTTGTGGTCGACGCAGACGCGCACGTCGTGTTCGAGCCGCACGTTCGACGGATGGACGATCTGGTTGACCGCGATCGGGCCGATCACCGCGTCCGGGTGCGCCTCGCGATGCGCGGCCAGGCCGTCCTCGATCTGCGTGAGCCATGCGTCGAGCAGCTCGACCGGGCGCGCGTTGAGCGCCGAGAACGAGCCGACGATGCCGGCCTTGCACTGCGCGAGCACCAGTTCGGGATAACTGACGATGAACATCGGCGAGGCGATGACGGGCAGCGACAGGCGCTGAAGGACGGCGGGCAGGGCCATGGTGGGAGTCTCCTGGATCGTCTTGCGCCTGCGTTGTCGCGGGCGTCTGCATGAGTGTAGCGAGGCGGCGCGGCGCGTGCCGGACGCGCCGGTCGTCGCATATTAATACGAACGGTCGTGCGATTGTAGGACGATGCATCGAACGTTCGTATCGAATGAGTGTTCGGGTTCTACGGTTTGCGTGGGCTGGCGCCTGTTCGCGCCGCACCCGGCTCCTACAATGGCGGCTACAACAATTCGATCAGTGAGACTATCGCCATGCCGTTTGACGAGTTTGCATCGTTCAATGTAACGGTGGATGACGTCGACATCTTCGGCGTCAAGGGCGGCTCCGGCCCGCCCTTGTTGTTGCTGCACGGTCATCCTCAGACCCACATGATCTGGCATCGCGTTGCGGCCGCGCTGGCGCGCCGCTTCACGGTGATCGCCACCGATCTGCGCGGCTACGGCGCGTCGTCCAAGCCGAAGGGCGACGCCGCGCACGTCACGTATTCGAAGCGCGCGATGGCCGCCGATCAGGTCGCCGTGATGCGCCACTTCGGCTACGAGCGCTTTTGCGTCTGCGCGCACGATCGCGGCGCGCGCGTCGCGCACCGCATGGCTCTCGATCATCCCGATGCCGTCGAGCGCGCGATGCTGCTCGACATCGCGCCGACGCTCGCGATGTACGAAAAGACCGATCGATAGTTCGCCACCGCCTATTTCCACTGGTTCTTCCTGACTCAACCGCCGCCGTTGCCCGAGACGCTGATCGAGGGCAACCCCGACGCCTACGTCGAGCGCGTGATGGGCAGCCGTTCTGCCGGCCTCGCGCCGTTCGCGCCGGCCGCGCTCGATGCGTACCGGCAGGCGCTGAGGCAGCCGGGCGCGGTGCATGCGATGTGCGAGGACTACCGCGCGTCGGCCACCATCGATCTCGAGCACGATCGCGCCGATCTCGAACGCGGCACGCGCGTGGCGTGCCCGCTGCGCGTGCTGTGGGGCGCGGAGGGCGTGGTGGCGCGCTGCTTCGATACGCTCGAGGAATGGCGCGCCGTGGCGCGCGACGTGAGCGGGCGCGCGATCGAATGCGGGCATTACATTCCGGAGGAAGCGCCGGGCGTCCTGCTGGAGGAGATTCTGGCGTTCTTCGAGGCGGGGGAGGGGGAGGGGTGACGAGGGGCGATGGCGCCGCTGCCTGCGATGTCGTTTGCGTGACATGTCGCAGAATTGTCGCAGGTGTTTTGCTGCCGACAGTCGCGGATGCGCGCGGCGCTAATTTCCGGCTCTCTTGAAAAATGAGTGAATTACGCGACATGCGGGTTGATCTTCGAGAAGTCGAGCTTGCCGGCGATCAGAAACAGCACGGTCCGCATGGTCGTGAGGTTGGTGTATCCGCGTGCCTTTCGCTTGGCGGCCTGGAAGAGTCCGTTGATGGCTTCCAGGAAGCCGTTGGTCTGACGCGTCTGCGTCCAGGCCACGATGCCGGCGAAGTGCTTGCGAATCATGCGCACGACGTCCTTCATCGGCTCGACCTTCGAGCGCATGACGTTGGTGCACCACTGCTCGA
>WNEB01000128.1 GCA_009914575.1 Burkholderia gladioli | reverse complement strand
GCGTGAGTGGCCGGGTCCATCGCTATCGCGACGCCGACATGGCGATGCGCTGGGCGGCCACCGGTTTCCTGGAAGCGGAGAAGCGCTTCCGCAAGCTCGGTGGTGCCAACGACCTCTGGATCCTCGCCGTCGCCCTGCATCGATCACTCGAAAAACGCGTTGTCCATGATCGGAAGTCTGCCTAATCTATGAAACCCCGCCGTCCCAACCTTCAACTACGAATGGGACACCGCCGCCGATTCTCGTTGTCGGGATACTCGTGGGCGAAGCGCGTTTGCAGCGGCATCGCGGGCGGCTCGCCCACCTGCGCGGCGAGCCGCAGCAGCGGCCGCACGAAGCGCCGCGTGATGGCGCCGCCGAGCACGACCGCGAGGATCAGCGCGCCGGCCATGCTGGCCACGGCGATCCAGTGCGAGCGCTGCTGCCGGTGCTCGAACTCGGTGTAGTCGCGCAGCAGCAATTATCGTGTGGCGTCCTGATCGTCGACCATCGCGTGCCACTGGCGGTCGTCGTGCTCGATCTTGCTGAAGCCCCGCGGCAGCGCGCGCAGCCACGGCGGAAACGCGTTGCTGCCCGGCGCGCCGTGAAAGAAGCGATCCTCGCGGCCGACGTTGCGCCCGTTCAGGTATTCGTCGCGAATGCGGTTGACGGCCATGCCCATGTCGATGCGCTGCAGATGCACTTCGAGCGTATCGATGGCCCACAGCGACGCGAGCGACAGCAGCGCGGCCACCACGACCGCCACCAGCAGGTAGGTGAGGATCTGCTGGCGCGCGAGCGTGCGCCTAGGGTTCCACACGCTGCGGATCCTGGAGCTGATAGCCGATGCCGTGCACGGTGCGCATCAGCGGCGCGCCGTACGGCTTGTCGATCACCTGGCGGATCAGGTGGATGTGCGTGCGCAGGCTGTCGCTGTCGGGCGGCGAATCGAGCTACAGCGCTTCTTCGAGCCGCGCGCGGTGCACCACGGCCGGGCTGGCCTGCATGAGGATCTGCAGCAGCTTGAGCGGCGCGGGCGGCAGCCGCAGCGTGTCGCCGCTGCGCGTCAGCGTGCGCGTTTCGACGTCGTAGGCGAGGTCCGCCACCTGCAGCGTGCGGGCGACCGGGCGGCGCGTGCGATGCAGCAGTGCCTTCACGCGCGCGGCCAGTTCGGCCAGCGCGAACGGCTTGACGAGGTAATCGTCGGCGCCCGCGTCGAACCCTTCGAGGCGGGCGCCGAGCGTGTCGCGCGCTGTCACCATGATCACCGGCGTTTCCAGCCGCGCTTCCTCGCGCAGCTTGCGGCACAGGCTGTAGCCGTCGAGCCGCGGCAGCATCAGGTCGAGCACGATCAGGTCGAATTCGTGCGCGGTGGCGAGCGCATAGCCCTGCAGGCCGTCGAACGCGCAGTCGACGATATAGCCGCGGTTGCCCAGATGGCCGGAGATGTTGGCGAGGATGTCGGGGTCGTCTTCGACGACGAGGATACGCATGGCGGTGCCGCGAGAGGATGCAAATAAGAATCGTTGGCGATTCTACCGTGCCGCGCGGGCTTGCGCGCGCCGTCCGTCGCGCGAAGCGCGGCGCGATCCGGCCGCGCCACGACAAAACGACCGGCCCGACGAAGTCGGAAGCCGACCGTGTTGGGCAGGACTGCGAGGCAGCGCTGCTTAAACGTTCTGAAGAAATGCCGCCAGGTGGCGGTTGAACGCGCTCGGGCGCGCCATGTTCATGCCGTGCGAGGCACCTTCGATCGTGACCTGCGACGCACCGGCGATCCAGCCGGCCAGCGCGGCGGCGTTCTCGCGATACGGCTTCGGGCTCTTCTCGCCGTCGATCATCAGCGCCGGGCAGGCGATGCGGCTGGCCACGTCGACCGAGAACGCCGGCAGCGGGTCGCGCAGCTGCATCGACAGCGTGCGCGCATTGTCGGTGGTCATCGTGCGGAAACCTTGCGGGCTCTTTTGCCAGGAGCCGGCGCGGCTGACGGAATCGACGAACAGTTCGAGGCCCGCATCCACTTCGCCGCTGGCGATCAGCGACACGGCGCGCGTGCGCAGGCGCTTGGTTTCGAGCGAGAGCGTGGTGGGCGTGGACGATTCGATGCCGGTCAGCGTGCCGCCCGGATCGCACAGCGTGAGCGAGCGCACCAGTTCCGGGAAGCGCAGCGCCACCTGGAACGCGACGCTGCCGCCGCGCGAGTGCCCGACCAGATGCACGGCGCCGGCATCGAGCCCGCGCAGGAACGCGCCGACCTGATTGGCGTGGTTGCTGACGCTGAAGGCGGGCAGATCGTCCGACGCCTCGACCGGCCAGTAATGCGTCAGGCTCGGCGCGATGCAGGTGAACTGTGTGGCGAGGCCGGCGAGCTGCGGTTGCCAGAATCGGAAGTCGCACAGCGAGCCGTGCACGAACACGACGATGTCGCCTTCGCCCGTCCGGACGTAAGGCATCTTGATGACGGGACCGGGACCGGGACCGGGCAGGTCCAGCGAAGCAGGTGCGGCGAGAGAAGCGACGGGGTTCACGATCAATTTTTGAATGGTTCCGGGCGCAATGATAATGGATTTCCCTGATATGCCCACCGGGTGCAAAAAAACGACAGCGGGGAAAGGGCCGCTCGCGGCGCACCTAAATTTGTCGTAACTATTTGAATTTATTGTGATTATTTGAATTTTACGCGTGCTTGACGGGCCCGGAATGATCGTCGAGATTGTTCTAAGATTTTGTAGTAATAAGCGTTTGCAAGGGGCGGTTTGTCGCGGAGAGGGCGCGGGGGGGGGGGCGAAACGGGGCGGGATCAAAACCTGCTCGCGCGCCGTCGGCCAGGCGCGCGCTTTTTCGGATCGTTTGCCCGCCAGGCGGCTGTCTCGGCGGGGCGGCCCGGGCCCGCCCGCGAGCGAGCCATCCGGACGGCGCGCCCGCGCCGGTTCGCGCCGCGTTCTACAATCGAGGCCGCTGTATACGTTGCGCACGCAATCGACTGGCCCGCACCTTCGTTCTCCTTCATCCGCCTGCCGCCATGCCCGATTCCGACCAGTCCGTCCGCCCCGCCGATGCCGCCGCCACGTCCGATGCACCGCCGCCGTATCGCGCGATTCTGTGGGACATGGACGGCACGCTGTCCGACAGCGAGCCGTTGCATTACGCGTCGCTCGTGGCCGCGCTGCGCCATTTCGGCGAGGAGCCGGACCACGCGCTGCACGCGCAGACCTTCGGCATGACCGGCCGCGCCACGTACGAGTTCTGCGTCGAGCGCTACGGCCGCACGTTCGATTTCGCGACGTGGTCGCAGGTGCGGTTCGAGACGTTAATCGCGAGCCTCGGGCAATTGCGCGCGCGCGAGGGGGCGCTTGCCCTGTGCCGTGCGGCGCAGCGCGTGGGCCTGTAGTATCAGGCCGTGGTGTCGAACGCGGGGCGCGCAACACGCTCGAATCGGGCATCGCCGAGCTGGCGCTCGGCGTATATCTGACGGTGGCGGTCTGCGCGCACGACGTGACGGCGGGCAAGCCCGCACCGGACGGCTATCTGCTCGCCGCCGAACGGCTCGGCGTGACGCCGGCGCAGGCCGTGGTGGTGGAAGACAGCCCGCTCGGCGCGAAGTCCGGCGTGGCGACCGGCATGCGCGTGGCGGCCTGGCTCGAGGCGGGCAGCGATGCGAGCCTCTATCCCGCCGCCGCGCAGATCGTGCGGACTTCGAAGCAATTGGCGGTGGCGCTGGGGCTTACGATCGACGACGAGGCCTGAGCGCGCGGGCCGACCGAGCGGTCCACCCGTTGCCGCTGGCGTGGCGAACGGCGATACTCTCGGTCGCCGAATCGCGGGCGGCCAGGCCGGAGCGTTTGAAACGCCGCGCCCGGCCGGCGCGAAGCAACCACCGAACAGAGGAAAAGCATGGACGTATTGGATGTGGTGATCGTCGGGGCCGGGCACGCGGGTGCGAATTACGCGGCCGAACTGCGCAAGGCCGGTTTCGAGGGCAGCGTCGCGCTGCTGTCCGACGAGGCCGAACTGCCCTACGAGCGACCGCCGCTGACCAAAGATTACTTCACGGGCGAGCGCGGCGGCGAGCAGATCCGCTTCCGCACCGCCGAGGCCTGGCTCGAACGCAATATCGACGTGCGCCTGTCGCAGCGCGTCGAGGCGATCGAACCGGACGCGCACCGCGTGCGTCTGGCCGACGGCACGCTGCTCGGCTATCGCAAGCTGGTGTGGGCCGCGGGCGGCTCGCCGCGCCGTCTCGCCTGCGAAGGCGCGACGCTGGCCGGCGTGCACGTGATTCGCGGCAAGCACGACATCGACGGCCTGAAGGCCGATCTGGCCGGGCGCAAGCATGTCGCGATCGTCGGCGGCGGCTATGTCGGCCTCGAAGCGGCCGCGTCGCTGACCAAGCTCGGCGGCGTGCAGGTGACGGTGATCGAGGCGCAGGATCGTCTCCTCGCGCGCGTGGCCGGCGCGGCGCTGTCCGCGTTCATCGAAGGCGAGCATCGCGGGCGCGGCGTGGAGATCGTCACGGGCGCGCAGGTCACGGCGCTGAAGGGGCAGGACGGTCGAGTTTCGGCTGTCGAGCTGGCCGACGGTCGCTCGATCGCCGCCGACGTGGTGATCGCCGGCATCGGCATCGTGCCGACCGTGCAGGGCCTGCTCGACGCGGGTGCGCAGGGCGGCAACGGCGTGGTGGCGGACGAGCAGTGCCGCACCAGCCTGCCCGATGTCTACGCGATCGGCGATTGCGCGCTGCGCGCGCATCCGCTCGTGACGGGCGGCGCGCTGCGCATCGAGAGCGTGCCCAATGCGCTCGAACACGCGCAGATCGTGGCTGCGTCGATCGTCGGCAAGCCGCGGTCGAAGCCGGGCGTGCCGTGGTTCTGGTCGACTCAGTACGACCTGCGCATCCAGATGATGGCCGGGATTCCCGACGGCTACGACGAGGTGGCCGTGCGCGGCGACGTGGCGGCCCGCGCGTTCACCGTGCTGTATCTGCGCGGCGGCCGCGTGATCGCGCTCGACGCCGTCAACGCGACCAAGGAATACGTGCAGGGCCGCGCGCTGATCGCGACCGACGTGACGCTCACGCGCGAACAGCTCGAAGACCTCAGCGTGCCGTTGCAGGCGCGCATGCCGGCGGCCTGAGCGCGCCGCCCCGCGGTTCGGCGAACGCCCGCCTGGCGCGCTTCGTAGGACCGCCCCGCCTGTCCCGCCGTTTACTTCGGCAATCGCCGAAACGAGCTTCGCGATTCCGATATTTTTGCCTCTCTTGAATTTCGAGTGGGTGGATTTTTCCGGGTCAAGGGCGGGCGAAGCCCGGCGCAGCGAACCCTTGATGCGGAGAAATCTACGAGCACGCTTGAGGGCTCGGGCCAGGCAAAGCCTTGCGCCGCCTG
>WNEB01000127.1 GCA_009914575.1 Burkholderia gladioli | reverse complement strand
GCACAGCGAGATACCAATCTCGTCGAACAGCTTGCGCGTCAGGTCATGCTCGAGCAGCAGGCGCCGAAACTTCAACAGCGTGGTCGCGTCCGGCACGTTCTCGACGGCGAGATCAATGCCCGCGAAGCCCGCATCGCGATGCTGTCGCACAGCGCGTCCTCCAGCCCTTCGTCCGACAGGCCGTACCATTGCTGCAGAAAGTAGATTCGAAGCATCCGCTCCAGACCGATCGGCGGGCAGCCACGTTCACCCTTCGGGTAGTACGGCTCAATCGCCGTCAGCAACCGCGACCGCGGCACGAGCTTCTCCATCTCGTCCAGGAAACGCTGACGCCTGGTCACGCGCTTCTTGCCCGCGCTTTCTGCTTCCGCAAAGCTCATCTGCCGTTTCATCGTCGCGGCTTCGTTCCGTGAACTGTCTTCTACAACGTCCTCGGCTACGTCAGAGATTACCGCCGAGTCGAATAAATCAGCGTTTCCGTAGGAGCCAACAATATGGAACCGATGAACGGTCCGCCCATGTCTCGCCCGGGCGCCGCGCTGCGCGCGCTCGTCCTTGCCGCCGGCCTCGCAGCCGGCCTCGCCGCGCCGCTCGCGCACGCCGAATCGCGCGACGCGATCGTCAAGGCCGTCAAGTTCGACGACATCGACGACATCGCCAAGCAACTGAAGCACGGCCTCGATCCGAACCTGACCGACGACAAGGGCACCCCGCTGCTCGTGATCGCCGCGCGCGAAAAGTCCGACAAGGTGGCCGAGGCGCTCGCGTCGGCGCCGAACGTCGATCTCGAGAAAACCGATCCGGCCGGCGAGAACGCGCTGATGATGGCCTCGCTCAACGGCGATCTGCCGCTCGTCAAGCTGCTGATCGACAAGGGCGCGGAAGTCAGCAAGAAGGGCTGGTCGCCGCTGCATTACGCCGCCACCAACGGCCACGACGACGTGGTGCGCTATCTGATCGACAAGTCGGCCTACATCGACGCCGGCTCGCCGAACGGCACCACGCCGCTGATGATGGCCGCGCGCGGCAACCACGACACGACCGTCACGCTGCTGCTCGACCAGGGTGCCGATCCGGCCATCAAGAACCAGCTCGGCGTCACCGCGCTGGAATTCGCCAAGCACTATCAGGCGCCGGATGCGGTCGCGATCCTCTCGAAGCGCACCACGCGCCTCGGCGACGCCCAGCCCGCGAACGGGAATGGGGCTGGTGGCCAAAACAGTGCAAAATGGCGGTTTTGGGCGCGGCGCTTGCCGCGCCGCTTTCGTCGTGCCGGCCTGACGCCGCCGACCTGACATAAGGAACATCCAATGTTGCGGGCGCTGTTTTTTGCCGCCGTGTTCGTCGCGCCGCTTTTCGCGCACGTCTTCACGGTCGGTGATCTCGACAAGCTCTGTGCGAAGACCGACGTGAAATCGCGCGCATCGTGCGGTGCGTATATCGAGGGCGCCGCGGACGGCGTCTACAACACGATCGACGCGATCGGCGGCGCCACCGGGCCGCGCGTCGGCCAGTATTTCTGCCTGCCGCCCGACATCAAGGCGCAGCAGATGACGGACGCGATCCGCAAGTACGTCGCCGAGAACCCGAAGATCGTCGACTACAACGCGAGCACGACCGTCTCGCTCGGGCTCGGCAAGGCGTTTCCGTGCCGCAACGGCAATTGATCTGATTCGCGGGCGGGCCCGCCCGCGCCTGAAACAGCGTTGCCGGCTTCGGCCGGCCTTCCCGGCGCACCGTGGCGATTCGCCCGGCCGCGCCCCGAACCACCTGTAGCGGGCACCGCGTTCCTGGTCCCGCCCCGACGACGAAACACCGCGCGATGACGATCCCTATCGATCAACTCGCGGCCATCGCCGATGCGCCGCTCCATACCTGGCTCGGCACGCTGCTCGTTGCCGTTCTCCTGCTGGCGCTCGTGGCCGGCATCCACCGGCTCGGCGCGCGGATCCTGATTCCGCTCGCGCGCCCGTATCCGTTCATGAGCGTCATCGTGCGCTACATCGACCGGCCGGCGCTCGCCGTGCTGTCGTTCCTCGCGCTCGAATTCCTGTCCCTGCAAGTCGCCGACGAACTCTCGCACGCGGGCGGCCTGCGCACGCTGTCGGCCGTCGGGCTGATCATCGCGCTGACCTGGCTGCTGATGCGGCTCGCGGCGGCGGTGGGCGAGGCGATCGTGCAGGCCAATCCGGTCGACCGGCCCGACAATCTCGCCGCGCGCCGCATTCACACCCAGGCGCGCGTGCTGGCGCGCTCGGCGATGGTGGTGGTGGTGATCGTCGGCACCGGCGCCGCGCTGATGACCTTCCCGAACGTGCGGCAGATCGGCGCGAGCCTGCTGGCCTCGGCCGGCGTGGCCGGGCTGGTGGCCGGTATCGCCGCGCGGCCGGTGCTCGGCAACCTGATCGCGGGGTTGCAGATCGGCATCTCGCAGCCGATCCGGCTCGACGACGTGGTCGTGATTCAGGGCGAATGGGGCCGGATTGAGGAAATCACCGGCACCTATGTATCGGTGCGGCTCTGGGATCAGCGCCGGCTCGTCGTGCCGCTGCAATGGTTCATCGAGAATCCGTTCCAGAACTGGACCCGCAATAGCGCCGAGATCATCGGCACGGTGTTTCTGTTCGTCGATTACCGCACGCCGCTCGAACCGCTGCGCGCGGAGTTGTCGCGGATCGTCGCGTCGGCGCCCGAGTGGGACGGCCGCGTGCAGGTGCTGCAGGTGACCGATGCGACCGAGCGCTCGATCCAGTTGCGCGCGCTGGTCAGCTCGATCGATTCGTCGCTGTCGTGGGACTTGCGCTGCCGCGTGCGCGAAGGGCTGATCGCGTTCCTGCAGGCGCATTACCCGGACAGCCTGCCGCGCGGGCGCATGGAACTGGCCACGCCGGGCGAGGGGCGCGCGCCCGACTTGCTGTCGTGGCTGCCGCACGATCCGGCCTCCAGCACCGCGGCCAACACGGCGGCCGATCCGGTCGCGGCCGAAGCGCCGCTGCGCTGAGCGGAAGCCCACCGCCATGTCCGATTCCACCGCCGGTTCCGCCTTGCCGCCGCTGACGGCCATGGCGGTCGAGAACTACCGCTCGCTGCGCGATTTCATCGTGCCGCTGGCCGGACTCAACGTCGTGACCGGGCCGAACGGCAGCGGCAAATCGAGCGTGTATCGCGCGCTGCGGCTGCTGGCCGATACGGCGCAGGGCCGCGCGATTCCGTCGCTGGCGCGCGAGGGCGGGCTGGCCTCCACGCTATGGGCCGGCCCCGAGCGCTTCTCGCGCGCGATGCAGGCGGGCGAGATGCCGGTGCAGGGCACGACGCGCTCAAGCCGTGTGTCGCTGAAGCTCGGCTTCACGTGCGAGGATCGGCTATGCGATCGACGTCGGCCTGCCGACCGATTCCGGCACGCAGTTCGGCCTCGATCCGATAATCAAGCGCGAATGCGTCTGTAGCGGCCCGCTGCTGCGGCCTTCGACGCTGCTGGTGGGCCGGCAGGGCGCGCATCTGCGCACGCGCACGACCGCCGGCGAATGGCGCAGCGTGCCGCAGCCGGTCGCCTCGTTCGACAGCATGCTGACCGAATTCGTCGATCCGGCCGGCGCGCCCGAGATGATTGCGCTGCGCGAGCGGATCCGCTCGTGGCGGTTCTACGACCATTTCCGCACCGACGCCGGCGCGCCGGCCCGCCAGACCTGGATCGGCACGCACACGCCGGTGCTGGCCGACGACGGCGCCGATGTGGCGGCGGCGCTGCAGACGATCGTCGAGATCGGCGAAGGCGACGCGCTGGAGGCCAGCATCGACGATGCGTTCCCGGGCGCGCGCGTGGCGGTCGACAACCTCGGCCGGCGCGGGCGCTTCGAGGTGACGATGCAGCAGCCCGGGCTGCTGCGCCCGCTCGGCGCGGCCGAACTGTCGGACGGCACGCTGCGCTACCTGCTACTCGCGACCGCGCTGCTGACGCCGCGCCAGCCGGCCCTGCTGGTGCTGAACGAGCCGAAAACGAGCCTGCATCCGGACTTGCTGCCGGCGCTCGGGCGGCTGATCGCGCGGGCGTCCGCGCACTCGCAGGTGATCGTCGTGTCGCACGCCGCGCGGCTGATCGCGACGCTCGAGCGCGAGGCCGGCAGCCTGTCGCTGGTGCTCGACAAGCGGCTCGGCGAAACGCGTCTCGACGAAGACGGCCCCGAGCGGCCGGCCTGGAAATGGCCGTCGCGCTGAGCCTTGCCGTGACGTGCAAATCGGGTTGCACACCGGTTGCCGCGAGGCGGTAAATCGGACCGCTTCCGAATGTATCCGTGCTGTAACAACGCCCAGAAAATGCAATCCGGGTGCCAGGCGGGCGGCGATCGCGAATAATGGCGGAATGCCGGCGCGTGGCAGGCGGCAGGTTTGTCGCGCCGCGGTCGGCGGGCGTTCCTGGAGAACACAACGATGAAGATTGCTCAGATCGCGCCTTTGACAGAATCCGTGCCGCCGAAGCTCTATGGCGGCACCGAGCACGTCGTGTCCTACATCACCGAGGCGCTGGTGGAACTCGGGCACGACGTCACGCTGTTCGCGAGCGGGGATTCGCGAACCAGCGCGAAGCTCGACGCCGTGTGGCCGCGCGCCATGCGGCTCGACGTATCGATTCGCGACCGCGTCGCCCCGCACATGCTGCTGATGGAGCGCGTGGCGCGCCGCGCGACCGAGTTCGACGTGCTGCATTTCCACATGGATTACTACTCGTTCTCGGTGTTCAAGCGGCAGCCCACGCCGTTCCTGACCACCTTGCACGACCGTCTCGACCTGCTCGAACAGCAGCCGATCTTCGACCTGTTCGATACCGCACCCGTGGCGTCGATCTCGAACGCGCAGCGCCAGCCGCTGCCGCGCGCGAACTGGCTCGGCACCGTGCTGCACGGGCTGCCCGACACGCTCTACACGCCGCAGCCGGTCGAGCCGCGCTACCTGGCGTTCCTCGACCGCATCTCGCCCGAGAAGCGCGTCGATCGCGCGATCCGCATCGCCGCCAAGGTCGATGCGGCCGACGAGGAATATTTTGAGCGCAAGATCAAGCCGCTGTTCGCGCTGCCGCACGTCGACTACATCGGCGAGATCGCCGACGACCAGAAGGCCGAATTCCTGTCGGGCGCGCATGCGTTGCTGTTCCCGATCGACTGGCCGGAGCCGTTCGGGGCGGTGTCCCATTCGTAGTTGAAGGTTGGGACGGCGGGGTTTCATAGATTAGGCAGACTTCCGATCATGGTCAACGCGTTTTTCGAGTGATCGATGCAGGGCGACGGCGAGGATCCAGAGGTCGTTGGCACCACCGAGCTTGCGGAAGCGCTTCTCCGCTTCCAGGAAACCGGTGGCCGCCCAGCGCATCGCCATGTC
>WNEB01000126.1 GCA_009914575.1 Burkholderia gladioli | reverse complement strand
TCGATACAATCGCGAATGGCGCCTCGAGAAACTGGGCTTCAAATCACCTCTCGAAGCCCGTCAGGCCAGCCTCTTGAAGTTCGCGGCCTGATCGCAAAACCGTGTCTAAACAACCGGATCCGCTACATCGCTCGATTTATGCAACAACGCCTTTCGTCCCCACGATTTCCGAAAACCGAGACCCGCCATGTTGCGATTTGTGTTGCGCCGCATCGGCATGGTGATGCCAACCTTCATCGGCATCACCATCCTTGCGTTCGCGCTGATCCACCTGATACCGGGCGATCCCATCGAAGTGATGATGGGCGAGCGCGGCGTCGATCCGGCGATGCATGCCGAGGCAATGCACCGCCTCGGCCTCGACCAGCCCCTCGCGATGCAGTATCTGCATTACATCGGTCGTGCGTTGCACGGCGACCTGGGCCTGTCGATCTTCACCAATACGAGCGTGATGGACGAGTTCCTCGCGCGCTTCCCGGCCACCGTCGAATTGTCGATCTGCGCGCTGATCTTCGCGCTCGTGATCGGCCTGCCGGCCGGCGTGATCGCGGCGCTGCGGCGCGGCACCGTGGTCGATCACGGCGTGATGGGCACCGCGCTGACCGGCTATTCGATGCCGATCTTCTGGTGGGGCCTGATCCTGATCATGGTGTTTTCGTCCTGGCTCGGCTGGACCCCCGTGTCGGGCCGCATCGCCGTGGAATACGACATCCCGCACGTCACCGGCTTCATGCTGATCGACGCGCTGCTGGCGCCCGACGAAGGCTCGTTCCGCTCGACCGTGAGCCACCTGATCCTGCCGTCGATCGTGCTCGGCACGATTCCGCTCGCGGTGATCGCGCGCATGACGCGCTCGTCGATGCTCGAGGTGCTGCGCGAGGATTACATCCGCACCGCACGCGCCAAGGGGCTGTCGCCGGCGCGCATCGTGATCGTGCACGCGCTGCGCAACGCGCTGATTCCGGTGGTGACGGTGATCGGCCTGCAGGTCGGCACGCTGCTGGCCGGCGCGGTGCTGACCGAGACGCTGTTTTCGTGGCCCGGCGTGGGCAAGTGGTTGATCGACACGATCAGCCGCCGCGATTACCCCGTGGTGCAGGGCGGCATCCTGCTGATCGCCACGCTGGTGATCGTCGTCAATCTGGTCGTCGATTTGCTGTACGGCGTGCTCAACCCCCGCATCCGCCATACGAGGTGATTCGATGAGCGAACTTCCCGACGCGCTGCCGTCGGTCGCCGCTGGCGGTCGCACGCTCGCGCTGCAAGAATTCTGGCATCACTTCGCGCGCAATCGCGGCGCGGTGGCCGCCGGCCTGATCGTGCTGCTGATCGTGCTGGTGGCGATCTTCGCGCCGCTCATCGCGCCGCACAGCCCGATCGAGCAATACCGCGACTGCGTCAAGATTCCGCCGGCCTGGCTCGACGGCGGCAACTGGCGCTTCGTGCTTGGCACCGACGAAGCCGGTCGCGACATCCTCTCGCGTTTGATGTACGGCGCGCGGCTGTCGTTCTGGATCGGCCTGGTGTCGGTCGTGCTGGCGCTGATTCCCGGCATCGTGCTGGGCCTGGTGGCTGCGTTCTTCCAGCGCTGGGCGGACACGCCCGTGATGCGCGTGATGGACGTGCTGCTCGCGCTGCCCTCGCTGCTTCTGGCGGTGGCGGTGGTGGCGATCATCGGCCCGGGCCTGACCAACACCATGTTCGCGATCGCGATCGTGGCGCTGCCCGGCTACGTGCGGCTCACGCGCGCCTCGGCGCTCGGCGAGCTGCAGAAGGAATACGTCACCGCCTCGCGCGTGGCCGGCGCCGGCACGCTGCGGCTGATGTTCTCGCAGGTGCTGCCGAACTGCACGGCGCCGCTGATCGTGCAGGCCACGCTCGGCTTCTCGTCGGCGATTCTCGACGCCGCCGCGCTCGGCTTCCTCGGCCTCGGCGTGCAACCGCCGGCGACCGAGTGGGGCGCGATGCTGGCCTCGGCCCGCGACTACATCGACAACGCCTGGTGGATCGTCACCATGCCGGGGCTCGCGATCCTGATCTCGGTGCTGGCGATCAACCTGCTCGGCGACGGCCTGCGCGACGCGCTCGACCCGAAACTGAAACGGATGGCCTGACCATGAGCGACCTTTTGACCATCCGCAATCTCGCGGTGAATTTCAACGGGCTGCCCGCCGTCAACGGCATCGACCTGTCGGTCGCGCCGGGCGAGGTGGTGGGCGTGGTCGGCGAATCGGGCTCGGGCAAGAGCGTGACGATGATGGCCCTGATGGGCCTGGTCGACGCGCCCGGCATCGTCAGTGCCGACCAGGCCACGTTCAACGGCGTGGACCTGCTCAAGGCCAGCGCGCTCCAGCGCCGCCGCATCGTCGGCAAGGACATCGCGATGGTGTTCCAGGACGCGCTGTCGAGCCTGAACCCGAGCTACACGGTCGGCTACCAGATCCGCGAGGTGCTGAAGCTGCACGAAGGGCTGCGCGGCGACGCGCTGAACAGGCGCGCGCTCGAACTGCTCGATCAGGTGGGGATCCCCGACGCGAAGAACCGCATCGACACCTTCCCGCATCAGATGTCGGGCGGCATGAACCAGCGCGTGATGATCGCGATGGCGGTGGCCTGCAATCCGAAGCTGCTGATCGCCGACGAACCCACCGCCGCGCTCGACGTGACGATCCAGGCACAGATCATGGATCTGCTGGTGTCGCTGCAGAAGGAACGCGGCATGGCGCTGGTGCTGATCTCGCACGATCTGGCCGTGGTGTCCGAGGTCGCGCAGCGCGTGGCCGTGATGTACGCGGGCGAGATCATCGAGACCAACCGCGTGCCCGACATCTTCGCGTCGCCGCATCACCCGTATACTGAGGCGCTGCTCGCGGCGATTCCCGAGCACAACGTGGGCGCCGAACGGCTGGCCGCGTTGCCCGGGATGGTGCCGGGGCGCGACGACCGGCCCACCGGCTGCCTGTTCGCGCCGCGCTGCAAGTACATGGTGGGCGCGTGCCACGAGGCGCGTCCGGCGCTGGCGGAGCTGGCGCCCGGCGACGCCGCGATGCGCGTGCGCTGCATCAGGCCGTTGAATCTTCAAGCGATCGAACCGTCGGGAGGTGCACGATGAACGCAGTCTTCGCACAGCCGCGCACGGCAGACCGCGACGACGTGGTGCTGGCCGCCGACAACCTCGCCAAGCACTACGCGGTGCGCCGCGGCATGTTCGGCCAGGCCACCGTCAAGGCGCTCAACGGCGTGTCGTTCACGCTCGCGCGCGACCGCACGTTGGCCGTGGTCGGCGAATCCGGTTGCGGGAAATCCACGCTGGCGCGCCAGCTCACGCTGATCGAGACGCCCACCGCCGGTCATCTGCGGATCGACGGCAAGGACGTCGCCGGCGCCAGCCGCGACGCGCTTGCCGCGCTGCGCCGCCGCGTGCAGATGGTGTTCCAGAACCCGTTCGCCTCGCTGAACCCGCGCAAGACCGTCGAGCAGACGCTCGGCGAGCCGCTCGCGATCAATACGCCGCTCGGCCCGACCGAGCGCGCGGCGCGGATCGCCGAGATCATGCGCACGGTGGGGCTGCGCCCCGAGCACGCCAAGCGCTATCCGCACATGTTCTCGGGCGGCCAGCGCCAGCGCGTCGCGATCGCGCGCGCGATGATCCTGGAGCCGCAGATCGTCGTGGCCGACGAGCCGGTGTCGGCGCTCGACGTGTCGATCCAGGCACAGATCCTGAATCTGTTCATGGATCTGCAGCAGCAGTTCGGCACCAGCTACGTGTTCATCTCGCACAACCTGTCGGTGGTCGAGCACGTGGCGGACGACGTGATGGTGATGTACTTCGGCGCCGTGGTCGAACTGGGCGACAAGGCGAGCATCTACGCGCGGTCGCGTCACCCGTACACGCGCGCGCTGATGTCGGCCACGCCGGCGATCTTCGAATCGGATCGGCGCATCCAGATCAAGCTGGAAGGCGAGTTGCCCTCGCCGCTCAATCCGCCGTCGGGCTGCGCGTTTCACCAGCGCTGCCCGTACGCGGTCGAGCGCTGCCGCGCCGAGGTGCCCGCGCTGCGGGAGGTCGATGGACGGCAGGTGGCCTGCCATCGCGCCGAGGAGGTGGGTGACGGTAATGCCTGAACCCAGGGCGGCGGCGCGCGGCGCGGTATCGGCCGCGCGCCGCCAGCAGTCGGGCGGCCAGCGCAACGCGCGCGGGCCGCGCCGCGCCATGCGAGGGCGGTGGCCGGCGCCGTGCTGGCGCGGGGCATCGGCGCCCACGCGCCGCTGAACGGCGCGCGGCTGCCGCCCTCGCTGTCGCTGCCCGGGTTCCATTCGCCGCCGCCCGATCCCACCGTGTCGAGCGGTGCGGTGCGCATGCAGCCGGCGCGCATGCCGTTCTACGTCGCCACGCGCGGGCGCACCACCCTGCATCTGCTCGGCACGCTGCATGTGGGCGATCCGGCCGACTATCCGGCCGGTCAGCCATTCCGCTAGCCGATCCTGGCCGCGCTCGCGGCATCGCCCGTGCTGGCGCTCGAACTGTCGCCCGACGACCTGCTCGAATCGACCGACGACGTCTCGAAATTCGGCGTCTGCCGCTACCCATGCCTGCCGAAGCTGCTGCCCGAGCCGCTCTGGCAGCGCTTGTCGGGCCGGCTGCGCGGCAACCCGGCCGCGCTCGACGGCATCCGCCGGATGCGACCGTGGCTGGCCGCGCTGGTGGTCGAAACCTACGATTCGATCTCGACCGGGCTGCAGACCGAATACGGCACCGAGGCGCAGTTGCAGAACGTATTTCTGAAGAAGAAGGGCGCGCGCGTGGTGGGGCGCTCGAAACGCTGGCCGAGCAGATGCGGGCGTTCACCGGGCTGACGCTGGCCGAGCAGCGCGAGATGCTGGCGCAGGACATCGTGCAGACGCCGGCCCAGAACGCCGACGACGTGAAGGCGCTGCACCGGCTGTGGCGGATCGGCGACGCCGACGCGCTGGCCGCCTGGGCCAGCGCTAAGACCGAGCGGCTGGCGCGCTCGAGGCCGGTGGCGGACGCCATCGACGGCAAGATCCTCTACGAGCGCAACCGCCGCTTCGCCGCGCGCTCGATCGCGCTGGCCGGGCCGAACCGGCCCCTGTTCGTGGCCGTGGGGGCGCTGCACCTGGGCGGTCCGAAAGGTGTGATCGAATTGTTAAAGCGGCAAGCTTTTCGTGTCGAAGCCCATTGATGATGGGGAAAACCCACAGTCTTACCGATTTTTCGTATCTGGAGGGCGGTTTCAAGAGTGAAGTGCAACACGCCGCTGGTTAATGGGCTGGAACTCGGTCGGCGGGGTTAGCCAGAACCTGAGCCAGGATTTGCAAAGGGGTGTGCCAGTTCAGTCCGGCGCGTGGTCGAG
>WNEB01000125.1 GCA_009914575.1 Burkholderia gladioli | reverse complement strand
CGGTTGATCAGGCCTTCATTATAGGCCGCCCAATTCCTGACACGGTAGCGTGCCTTCGGCTCACCTTTCTTGTGTATGTCCTTGCGCATTTTCTTGTCAAAAATTAGGCAGTTACTCTGGAATCTGACTTGATATGAGGCTGGCCCCGCGACCGTTGCGCGTAAACGTCAACGGATCTCGCTCGATTTATGCAACAACGCCCCCTGGGCTACCTCAGCCCAGAGCAGTACGAGCTGGCCAATGTCGCTTAGATAGGTGTCCGTAAATCAGGGGCAAGATCACGACGTTCCTGACCTCGTTCTTCGGCTTCGCCAAGGACGTGATGTCGGCCAACCCCGACGTGGTGACGGTGCTGCTGGCCACCTTCTCGATCGGGATCGGCCTCGGCTCGATGCTGTGCGAGAGGCTGTCGCGCAACCGCGTCGAGATCGGCCTGGTGCCGCTCGGCTCGATCGGCATCAGCGTGTTCGCGATCGACCTGTACTTCGCGAGCCACGCGCTGCCCGCGCAGACGCACCTGCTGAACGTCGGCGAATTCCTCGCGCAGCCGGCGCACTGGCGCGTGCTGCGCCGACCTGTTCCTGCTCGCGATGTTCGGCGGCTTCTACAGCGTGCCGCTCTACGCGCTGATCCAGAGCCGCAGCGCGCCGACCCACCGCGCGCGGATCATCGCCGCCAACAACATCCTGAATTCGCTGTTCATGGTGGCGTCGGCGCTGATGGCGATGGGCCTCACGCATGCGGGCGTCGGCATTCCGGGGCTGTTCCTCGTCACGGCGCTGCTGAACGTGGTGGTGGCCACCTACATCTACTCGCTGGTGCCGGAATTCCTGCTGCGCTTCGTGGCCTGGGTGCTGGTGCACACGTTCTACCGGATCCGCCTGGTGCATGCCGAGCGGATTCCCGAGGACTCGGCGGCAGTGCTGGTCTGCAACCACGTTAGCTACGTGGATGCGCTGGTGATCGCCGCCGCCAGCCCGCGCCCGATCCGCTTCGTGATGGATTACCGGATCTTCCGCACGCCGCTCGCGAGCTGGGCGTTCCGTCACGCCAAGGCGATTCCGATCGCGCCGCGCCACGAGAACCCGGAGATGCTGGAGCGCGCCTACGCGGCCTGCGAGGCGGCGCTCAAGGACGGCGATCTGGTTTGCATCTTCCCGGAAGGCAAGCTCACGCGTACCGGCGAGGGCAACACGTTCCGCCACGGCGTGACCGAGATCCTGCGCCGCGCCGACGTGCCGGTGGTGCCGATGGCGCTGCGCGGGCTGTGGGGCAGCTGGTTCTCGCGGCACAGCGATGCGCGCTGGCCGCGCCCGGTGCAGAAGGGCGCGATGAGCCGCCTGACGCTGGCGGTCGGCGAGCCGATCGCGGCCTCGGCGGCTTTGCCGGACGTGCTGCAGAAGGTGGTGACCGAACTGCGCGGCTTGCGGAAATAGGGCGCGAATAAAGAGAAAAGCCGATGGCAGCAGGTGCGCGAGACGGCGGCAGCGGGGCCTCGACGAGGCCCCGCTGCCTCGATAGCCGGGGCGGCTGGCATAATAGCGGCTTCCCCGACTTTCTCCTGGAACGGCTCCCATGTCCGGCAATACTCTCGGTAAGCTCTTCACTGTCACGACCTTCGGCGAATCGCACGGCCCCGTGATCGGCTGCGTGATCGACGGGTGCCCGCCGGGAATGGAACTGACCGAAGCCGATATCCAGCTCGAACTCGACCGCCGCAAGCCCGGCACGTCGCGCCACGTCACGCAGCGCCAGGAACCCGATTCCGTCGAAATCCTCTCGGGCATCTTCGAGGGGCGCACCACAGGCACGCCGATCGGGCTGCTGATCCGCAATACCGATCAGCGCAGCAAGGATTACGGCAACATCGTCGAAACCTTCCGTCCCGGCCACGCCGATTACACCTACTGGCAGAAATACGGCATCCGCGATGACCGCGGCGGCGGTCGTTCGTCGGCGCGCCTGACGGCGCCGATCGTCGGCGCGGGCGCGGTGGCCAAGAAGTGGCTGCGCGAGCGCTTCGGCATCGAGGTGCGCGGCTACATGAGCGCGCTCGGTGCGATCGACGTGCCGTTCGTCGACTGGTCGCACGTGCGCGAGAACCCGTTCTTCGCGCCGAACGCCGAGATCGTCCCGCAACTCGAGGATTACATGGACGCGCTGCGCAAGGACGGCGATTCGATCGGCGCGCGCATCAACGTGGTGGCGTCGGGCGTGCCGGTCGGCTGGGGCGAGCCGCTCTACGATCGCCTCGACGCCGATATCGCCCACGCGATGATGGCGATCAACGCCGTGAAGGGTGTCGAGATCGGCGCCGGTTTCGCGAGCATCGCGCAGCGCGGCTCCGAGCACGGCGACGAAATGACTCCGCAGGGCTTTGTCGGCAATCACGCGGGCGGCATTCTGGGCGGCATTTCGATGGGCCAGGATCTGACGGTGTCGATCGCCATCAAGCCGACTTCGAGCATCCGGACGCCGCGCCGTTCGATCACGAAGGCGGGCGAGGAGTCGGTCGTCAAGACCTGCGGCCGCCACGATCCGTGCGTCGGCATCCGCGCCACGCCGATCGCCGAATCGATGCTGGCGCTGGTGCTGATCGATCACGCGCTGCGTCATCGCGCGCAATGCGGCGACGTTCACACGGCCACGCCGAAGATCGCGCCCGAAGCGCCGTAATTCGCCTTAGGCGGCCTTAGGCCGATTTAATCCGCCGGGCGGCCACGCTATGAAAAACGGGCCTCGCGATTCGATTCGCGAGGCCCGTTTCGTTTCCGGCATCGGCAACGCCGACAGTGCTTACATGTTCGGATAGTTCGGCCCGCCGCCGCCTTCCGGCGTGACCCACACGATGTTCTGCGTCGGATCCTTGATGTCGCAGGTCTTGCAGTGGACGCAGTTCTGCGCGTTGATCACCAGGCGGTCGCTGCCGTCGTCGTTCTTCTGGAACTCGTACACCGCCGCCGGGCAGAAGCGCGCTTCCGGGCCGGCATAGGTGTGCAGATTCACGTTCACCGGCACGCTCGGATCCTTCAGCGTCAGGTGCGCCGGCTGGTTCTCCTCGTGGTTCGTGTTCGAGATGAACACCGACGAGAGCCGGTCGAACGTCAGCTTGCCGTCCGGCTTCGGATATGGAATCGGCGTGCACTGCGAGGCCGGCTTCAGCATCTCGTGGTCGGCGTGCTGGTGATGCAGCGTCCACGGCACGTTGCCGCCCAGCAGCTTCTGCTCGATGCCCACCATCAGCGTGCCCAGATACAGGCCCTTTGCCATCCACTGCTTGAAGTTGCGCGCCTTGTACAGCTCCGTGTACAGCCACGACTGCTTGAACGCGTCCGGGTAGGCCGTCAGCTCGTCGCGCTCGCGACCGGCCTGCACCGCATCGAACGCGGCATCGGCGGCCAGCATGCCGGTCTTGATCGCAGCGTGGCTGCCCTTGATGCGCGAGGCGTTCAGGAAGCCGGCGTCGTCGCCGACCAGCGCGCCGCCCGGGAACACCGTCTTCGGCAGCGACACCAGCCCGCCCGCGGTGATGGCGCGCGCGCCGTACGACACGCGCTTGCCGCCTTCGAGAAACTTGCGGATCTCGGGGCGCGTCTTGTAGCGCTGGAATTCCTCGAACGGCGACAGATACGGGTTCGAATAGCCGAGGCCCACCACGAAACCGACCACCACCTGGTTGTTGTCGAGGTGATACAGGAACGAGCCGCCGTACGTGTCGGAGGCGAGCGGCCAGCCGGCCGTGTGGATCACGAGGCCCGGCTTGTGCTTGGCCGGATCGATTTCCCACAGCTCCTTGATGCCGATCCCGTAGGCCTGCGGATCGGCGTTCGCGTTCAGTTGAAACTTGTCGATCAGCTGGCGGCCCAGGTTGCCGCGGCAGCCTTCGGCGAACAGCGTGTACTTGGCGTGCAGTTCCATGCCGAGCTGGAAGTTCTCGGTTGGCTCGCCGTCCTTGCCGATGCCGAGGTTGCCAGTGGCCACGCCCTTCACCGAGCCGTCCTCGTGATAGAGGATTTCGGCGGCCGGGAAACCCGGGAAGATCTCGACGCCGAGCGCTTCGGCCTGTTGACCGAGCCAGCGCGTCACGTTGCCGAGGCTGATGACGTAGTTGCCGTGATTCTTGAAGTTATCGGGCAGCGCCCAGTTCGGCACCGATTTCGCGCCGGTTTCGCTGAGGAACAGGAAGCGGTCTTCGGCCACCTCGACGTTCAGCGGCGCGCCTTTCTCCTTCCAGTCGGGAAACAGCTCGCCGATTGCGCGCGGGTCCATCACGGCGCCCGACAGGATGTGCGCGCCGATCTCCGAACCCTTCTCGAGCACGCAGACGTTGATCTCGCCGCCGTGTTCTGCCGCGCGCTGCTTGAGGCGGATCGCCGCCGACAGGCCGGCCGGGCCGCCGCCGACGATCACGACGTCGTATTCCATCGACTCGCGAGGGCCGTGCGTGTCCAGCCAATCACGTCGCATCGTCCGCCCGCGCTCCGTTCTGGCCGCGGCCGAGCGATTCGGCCTGCCCGACGATCTGCGTGGCGCGCAACAGCACCGGCCGGTCGACCATATTGCCGTCGAGCGTGACCACGCCGCCATTCGATTCCTGAATGGCCGCCACGACGCGCTTCGCCAACCGCACGTCATCCTCGCTCGGGCGGAAACAGCGATGCACGAACTCGAGTTGCCGGGGATGGATGCAGAGCTTCGCGCCGAAGCCGAATTGCCTGCCGTTGCGCGCCTCGCGTTCGATACGTTCGCCATCCTGAATATCCGGCGTGACGCCGTCGACAGGCGACTCGATGCCGGCGACGCGGGAAATCAGCGCGAGGTTAGCGCGATGGTGATTCAATGGCGCGCCATCGTCCGTCATGCCCATATCCGCGATGAAGTCGAGCGTTCCGAACATCAGCCGCTTGACGCAAGGCGCCTTCGCAATCTCCAGGGCGTTCCACATGCCGAGCGCGCTTTCGATCAGCGGATAGACCGGGATGCGCCGGCGCGCGATCGCGACCGTCGAGCACACGTCCTCGGCGCTCTCCGCCTTCGGAACGACAATGCCGGCGACGCCGCCGTCCAGCGCACCCAGCGCGGCGTCCGCTTCGAACCAGGGCGTGGTGCGCGCGTTGATGCGAACCAGCACCGGGTGCCTGCGCGACACCCACTGCGCAATCGCTTCGCGCGCGGCAAGCTTGTCGGTCGGCGCGACCGCATCCTCGAGATCGACGATGACGGCATCGGCGCCGCTGCCGAGCGCTTTCTCGAAGCGCTCGGGCCGGTTACCCGGCACGAAAAGATAGCCTCTCTTGAATTTCGAGTGGGTGGATTTTTCCGGGTCAAGGGCGGGCGAAGCCCGGCGCAGCGAACCCTTGATGCGGAGAAATCTACGAGCACGCTTGAGGGCTCGGGCCAGGCAAAGCCTTGC
>WNEB01000124.1 GCA_009914575.1 Burkholderia gladioli | reverse complement strand
CTGTACTGCTCGAGCATCGTTGCAAGCTCCGCTTCGACTGCCTGCTGAATAATCTGCCGCGCGCCCTGTTGGATCAGCTCGTCGAGCACGCTCTTCGTTTCTGCTTTACTGCTGGTCGCTTCTTTCGTAGTCTTCTTCATGGTGGCTGGTTTCCGGATCACTCAGGGTTCGCTGGTTGTGCTCATGGCAAGCAACATTCTCAGCTAAACCGCCACCGCCTTCTCAAATTCCCGTCGCGACCGCCGTACACCAGATTCGACAATAGCTCTCGGATCCGGCTGCACTCGACCCTGGGCTACCTCAGCCCAGAGCAGTACGAGCTGGCCAATGTCGCTTAGATAGGTGTCCGTAAATCAGGGGCAAGATCACGCGGGCGCGCTCGTCGAGCGCGGCGACGACCGATGAGCGCGCCGCGCGCGCGCCTCGGACGCGTGCCGCGAGCCGACGAGCGAACCGCGTTCCCGCCGCGCGCGCGTTTCGCGATGCGCAACCGGCCAAGCCGATAGAACCCGTCGCAAATGCGCAAGACGTACCGCGCCCCGTTGCCTACACTGAACCCTGTGATTGCCGAACCAAGGAACCGCCATGCCCCGCGATAACGTGACCCGACAGACTTTCGATGACGTGATGGTGCCGGTGTTTTCGCCGGCCGAATTCATCCCCGACCGCGCCGAAGGCTCGCGCATCTGGGACACCGCCGGCAAGGACTACGTCGATTTCGCCGCCGGCATCGCCGTGACGGCGCTCGGCCACGGTCACCCCGAGGTGCTGAAGGCGTTCGAGGAGCAGGGCCGCAAGCTCTGGCACATCGGCAACGGCTACACGAACGAGCCGGTGCTGCGCCTCGCGAAGCGCCTCGAAAGCCTGACCTTCGCCGATCGCGCGTTTTTCGCGAATTCGGGCGCGGAAGCGAACGAGGCCGCGCTGAAGCTCGCGCGCCGCGTGGCGTTCGACCGCTTCGGCGAAGACAAATACGAGATCCTCTCGTTCGCGCAGTCGTTCCACGGCCGCACCTTCTTCACCGTCAGCGTGGGCGGCCAGCCGAAGTATTCGGACGGCTTCGGCCCGCGCCCCGAGGGCATCCGCCATCTGCCGTACAACGACATCGAAGCCGCCCAGGCCGCGATCGGCCCGCGCACCTGCGCGGTGATCGTCGAGCCGGTGCAGGGCGAGGGCGGCGTGATTCCGGCCGATCCCGCGTTCCTGAAGGCGCTGCGCGAGGCGTGCGATGCGCACGGCGCGCTGCTGATCTTCGACGAGGTGCAGACGGGCGTGGGCCGCACCGGCCATTTCTATGCGTACATGGATACCGGCGTCACGCCCGACATCCTGACCACCGCGAAGGCGCTCGGCAACGGCTTCCCGATCGGCGCAATGCTGACCACCGACGAACTGGCCGCGCACTTCAAGGTGGGCGTGCACGGCACCACGTACGGCGGCAACCCGCTGGCCTCGGCGGTCGCCGACAAGGTGGTGGAACTCGTAAGCGATCCGAAGCTGCTGGCCGGCGTGCAGGAACGCGGCGAGCGGATCCGCGCCACGCTGCGCGCGCTCGACGAGAAGCACGGCGGCCTGTTCCGCGAGATCCGCGGCAAGGGCCTGCTGCTCGGCGCCGAGCTGACCGAGGCCTACGACGGTCGCGCCAAGGATTTCGTCAACGCCGCCGCCGCGCACGGCGTGATCATGTTGATCGCCGGCCCGAACGTGCTGCGCTTCGTGCCCTCGCTCGTGATTCCGCTCGACGTGCTCGACGAAGGCCTCGCGCGCTTCTCGCGCGCGGTCGACGAGGTTGTCGGCGCGAGCCGCTGACCGCCCGCTCACAGGACCGACGATGCTATTCGTACGCCCCGGCAGGCTTGCCGATCTCGACGCGCTGGCGCAGATGGTCCGCACCGCGCGGCCCGTGCTGCACTCGCTGCCGCACGACCGCCGCGCGCTCGAAGCGCGCGTGGCGCTGTCCGAGGACCCGTTTCGCGCCGACGCCGATTTCCCCGGCGAGGAGTTCTACCTGTTCGTGCTGGAAGACAGCGAGACGGGGCGCCTGCTCGGCACGGCCAGCATCGTCGCGGCGGCCGGCTATTCGGAGCCGTTCTACGCGTTCCGTAACGACGCGCTGATCCACGCCTCGCGCGAGCTGCACGTCAACCGCAAGATCCACGCGCTCACCATGTCGCACGAACGGACCGGCAAGTGCCGGCTGGCCGGCTTCTACGTCGATCCCGCGCTGCGCGGCGACGCGGCCGCGCATCTCGTCTCGCGCGCCCGCATGATGTACATCGCCGCGAACCGCAGCCGCTTCACGCCCGAGGTGTTCTCGCTGCTGCTCGGCGTGACCGACGAGAACGGCGCATCGCCGTTCTGGGAAGCGGTGGGCCGCAAGTTCTTCCATCGCGATTTCGCCGACATCGAGGTGGAATCGGGCGACCGCAGCCGCACGTTCATCGCCGAGGCGATGCCGGTGTATCCGATCTACGTGCCGCTGCTGCCCGAGGCCGCGCAGCGCGTGCTCGGCGAGCCGAACGAACACGGCCTGCTCGCCTACGACATCCATCTCGAGGAAGGTTTCGAGCCGGACCGCTACGTCGACATCTTCGACGCCGGCCCGGTGCTGACCGCGCAGATCGATCGCACCGCCTGCGTCACGCACAACGTCGCGCGCACGGTGCGCAACGCGGTCGGCGCGGCGGCGGGCGCCACGCATCTGGTGGCGGCGGGCGAGGGCGGCGCGTTCTGCTGCGTGCTGGCGGATCTGCCCGATGCCGCGTCCGGCAATGCGGTGGATGCGCCGCTTGATGCCGCCGCGCGCGCCGCGCTCGGCGTGGTGGACGGCGACACGCTGCGCTGCGTACCGCTGCATCGCCGCGACGAGGCCGCTTCCCCCTTGGTCGGGGCCAATCCGCTTTCGGGAGACGCGCGATGATCGTGGTTCGCGTCGTACAGACGGGCGACGTCGATGCGCTGGTGGCGCTCGCGCAGGAAACCGGCCCGGGCCTGACCACCTTCAAGCCGGATCGCGACGCGCTCGCGGCGTGCATCGAACGCGCGCGCCGCACGCTCGACGGCACGGCCAGCCCGGCCGAAGCCGGCTATTTCTTCGTGATGGAAGACACCGCCAGCGGCGACATTGCCGGCGTGTGCGGGATCGAAACCGAGGTCGGGCTCGCGCAGCCGTTCTACAACTACCGCGTCGCCACCGTGGTGCATGCGAGCCAGGATCTCGGCGTGTGGACGCGCATGTCGCTGCTGAACATCTCGCACGACCTGACCGGCTACGCCGAGGTCTGCTCGCTGTTCCTGAGCCCGCGCCGCGCTATCGCACGACCGGTGTGGGCGGGCTGCTGTCGCGCTCGCGCTTCATGTTCATCGCGCAGTTTCGCGAACGCTTTCCCGAGCGGATCTGCGCCGAGCTGCGCGGCCATTTCGACGAAGCCGGCACCTCGCCGTTCTGGCGCGCGGTCGGCTCGCACTTCTATCAGATCGACTTCAACGCCGCCGATTACCTGAGCTCGCACGGCCGCAAATCGTTCCTGGCCGAGCTGATGCCGCGCTTTCCGGTGTACGTGGACCTGCTGCCGCAGGATGCGCAAGGACTGCATCGGCCTCACGCACCGCGACACGCTGCCGGCCCGCAAGATGCTCGAAGCCGAGGGCCTGCGCTACCAGAACCACGTCGATATCTTCGACGCCGGCCCGGTGCTCGAATGCCACGTGTCCGACCTGCGCACGGTGCGCGACAGCGTGGTGGTGCCGGTCGAGATCGGCGCGCCCGCCACCGTGCACACGGCGGAAGGCGGCCCGCGCTCGCTCGTGTCGAACACCTCGCTCGCCGATTTTCGCGTCGGCGCGGCGCCGGGCGCGGTGGCCGACGGTCGCTTCGTGCTGACGGCCGCGGATGCGGCGGCGCTCGGCGTTGCTGCCGGCGATCCGGTGCGCGTCTACGCGCTCAAGTCCCAACCGAGAACACATGTCCGAACTCTTCATCGATGGCGACTGGGTCGCCGGTAGCGGCCCCGCCTTTGCCGCGCGCAACCCCGGCACCAACGAGATCGTCTGGCAGGGCGCGAGCGCGTCCGAGGCCGACGTGGGCTGGGCGGTCGCCAGCGCGCGCCGCGCGTTCGCCGACTGGTCGGCGCTGGCGCTGGAGGCGCGCATCGCGATCGTGCAGCGCTTCGCCGCGATCCTCGAGGCGCGCAAGGAGGCGCTGGCGGCCGCGATCGGCCGCGAAACCGGCAAGCCGCTCTGGGAAGCGCGCACCGAGGTGACGACGATGGCCAACAAGGTCGCGATCTCGATCACCGCCTATCACGAGCGCACCGGCGAGAAGCGCACGCCGATGGCCGACGGCACGGCGGTGCTGCGGCATCGCCCGCACGGCGTGGTGGCCGTGTTCGGCCCGTACAACTTCCCCGGCCACCTGCCGAACGGCCATATCGTGCCGGCGCTGATCGCCGGCAACACGGTGGTGTTCAAGCCGTCCGAACTGGCACCGGGCGTGGCGCGGCTCACCGTCGAGGCCTGGCGCGACGCCGGGCTGCCGGCCGGCGTGCTGAACCTCGTGCAGGGCGAGAAGGACACCGGCGTGGCGCTCGCCAACCATCGCCAGATCGACGGCCTGTTCTTCACCGGCAGCTCCGACACCGGCACGCCGCTGCACCGCCAGTTCGGCGGCCGGCCCGAGATCGTGCTGGCGCTGGAGATGGGCGGCAACAATCCGCTCGTGGTCGGCGAGGTGGCCGATCTCGACGCGGCCGTCCATCACGCGATCCAGTCGGCGTTCCTGTCGGCCGGCCAGCGCTGCACCTGCGCGCGCCGCATCTTCGTGGCCGACAACGCCGACGGCGACCGCTTCCTCGCGCGCTTCGCCGAGGTCACGGTCGCGATCCACGCCGATCGCTTCGACGCCGATCCGCAGCCGTTCATGGGCGCGGTGATCTCGGCGCGCGCGGCGGCGCGGCTGGTGGAGGCGCAAACGGCGCTGCTCGCGGCCGGCGCGCGGCCCGTGATCGCGATGGCGGAGCGCGACGCGGCGCTCGGCTTCGTCAACGCTGCGATCCTCGACGTGACCGAGGTGCGCGATCTGCCCGACACCGAATACTTCGGCCCGCTCGCGCAGGTGATCCGCTACCGCAGCTTCGACGAGGCGATCGCGCTGGCCAACGATACGGCCTACGGTCTGTCGGTCGGAGCTATTGTCGGAGCTAAAGTCAAATCTGGTGTACAGGGTGTCGGCATGATCAGGCGGCGAGCGATTGCTGAGTCGGTGTGCTGTCTGTCACCGGTACTCCATCTTTGAACGGCATGCCCGCCAGCAGCTCGGTCAGCTTCTCGGGCGCGCGGATCTTGCGCCACGACTCTTCGGTCGATTCGATCAGCTTGAACGCCAGCCCGAGAAACGTCGCGCGCGACACGCAGTTGCGCGTACGCTTCGTCCGATGACGCACCGTCGCGAACGTCGACTCGATCGGGTTCGTCGTACGCAGATGCTGC
>WNEB01000123.1 GCA_009914575.1 Burkholderia gladioli | reverse complement strand
GCTGACCGAGCTGCTGGCGGGCATGCCGTTCAAAGATGGGGTACCGGTGACCGACAGCACACCGGCTCAGCAATCGCTCGCCGCCTGATCATGCCGACACCCTGTACACCAGATTTGACTTTAGCTCACCGCCCCGGCAGGGGGCCGCTTTCGCGGCTACGTGATCCTGTCGCGCTCGGACGGCGACACGCCCGACAACACCGAATACGAGACGGACACCGTCCGCGCGACCGAGCGCGACGCGCTCGACGACGCGGAGGCGCTGGTCCGCCGCATCGTCGGCGAGTTGTCGCATTGATCGAAAGGAGGCTGCGGTGCGCCCGTGCGGCGCGCCGCCTCGTCACCAGAGCTTGGCGATCACCGAGAGAATCATCATCAGCACGAGCGTGGACATGAACGGGAACGGATAGCGGCGCGAGCCGATCCGCAGCGTCACGTCGCCCGGCAGCTTGCCGACGCCGAGCTTCGACAGCCACGGCCAGGAGCGCGACAGCAGCATCACCGCCACGAACGACACCAGCAGCCAGCGAAACATCGTGCCTCTCCTACAGTGCGTGCGAGCGTTCGCCGCGCGCGAACGCCTCGAGGCCGTCGACGCCGCGCCCGAACGCGATCACCTTGAACAGCTCGCCCATCTCCGATTCGGAGATCAGCTTCTGCACGGCGTTGGCGGCAGGCAGGAAGCGCGCCGCGTCGGACGGATCGATTTCCGACAGCACGTCGGTGATGCCCGCGTTGAGCAGGAACCGGCCTTGCGACGTATAGCCGAGCAGTTCCGCGCCGGTCGCCACACCGGCCTCGTGAATGCCCGAGAACTCGACGTGCGCGGTGATGTCCTGCAGGCCCGGCCAGACGAACGGATCGCCGTGCGCGCGGTGGCGGTAATGGCACATCAGCGTGCCTTCGCCGCGCTGAGGGTGGTAATACTCGCGCAGCGGAAAGCCGTAATCGATGAAGAACGCCGCGCCGCGCCGCAGCATCGTGCAGACGGTGCGCGTGAAGGCGCGCGCCGCCGCGTGGGTCTCGCTCAGATAGCCGGCCGGCAGATCGAGCGGGTCGAGCAGCGCGGCGTCGACCGCGTCGCGCAGCGGGCGATCCTCGAACACGAACGCGCGCTCGGCGTTCACCGCCACGCCGCGCTCCTGCCAGCCCGCCTCGCCGCGCACCACGAGCCGCACCGGCATCGCGTCGAGCACCTCGTTGCCGACCACCACGCCCTCGAACGCCTCGGGAAGCGCGTCGAGCCAGACCACGCGCGCCGCCAGCGCCTCGGGCAGCAGCGCCTCGACGGTGTCGCGCTGGCGCTCGCGCAGCTCGCCCGACAGCTCGACGATCTCGTAACGCTCGGGCGGCGTGCCCAGTTCGTCGAGCGCGGCGATCAGCCCCGCCGCCAGCTTGCCGGTGCCCGCGCCGAATTCCATGACGCGCTGCGTGCCGCTCGCCGCCAGCGCCTCGGCGACCGGGCGCGCGAGCGTGTACGCGAACAGCGGCGACAGCTCGGGGGCGGTGACGAAATCGCTGCCGTCGTCGCCGCGTCGGCCGAACTTGCGCGCGCCGCCGCTGTAATAGCCGAGGCCGGGCGCGTAGAGCGCGCGATCCATGAAGCGGGAAAACGGCATCCATCCGCCGGTGGCCGCGATCTCGGCCCGCAGCGACGCGTCGAGCGTTTCCGACTGCGCGAGCGCGTCGGGGCCGGGAACGGGTAAACTAGCGGGTTCGTGAGCTTTCGGGTTCATCCCGCATTGTAAATGAGGCTCTCTTGAAATTTGAGTGGGTGAAAAGGGCCGCCGGGGTACGAAAACCTACGTCGCAAAACGGTATCTTCCCACCCCTAGCCCCGCCCCAAGGCGGGGAAGTCCTCGCCGCCGGACGGGCTCGGGGCCAGGCGGCGCAAGGCTTTGCCTGGCCCGAGCCCTCAAGCGTGCTCGTAGATTTCTCCGCATCAAGGGTTCGCTGCGCCGGGCTTCTCCCGCCCTTGACCCGGAAAAATCCACCCACTCGAAATTCAAGAGAGGCTCCTCTTCGGCGACGACTACGAAGCGCGGATGAAGGCGCTGCTCGCCGCACTCGCGGTCAAGGGGCCGGGTGAACTGATTCATCCGTTGTTCGGCTCGATGCCGAGCATGCAGCTCATCGGTGCACACGTGTCGCACGACGCCGAGAACGTCGACGCGTGCGTGATCGAGATGCGGTTCAAGCGCTCGACGCCGGCGAATCCGTTCTTCGTCGAGCAGCAGCCGACGCAAACCGCTGACGCCGCCGCGCAGATCGCGACCACTGCGCAGGACGCCGGCACCAGCATGTTCTCGAGCGTGCGGTGGGCTTGCTCAAGACGATGAAGGCTGGCCTGCGTCGACTCAATGCGCTGCGCGACGTTCTGAGCGAGACGCTCGGCCCGATCAAGGCGCTCGTCGTCGGCTTCCGCCGCGCGAGCGTCGACTATCTGTCGTGGCCGGGCGCTTTCGCCTCCGACCTGATCGGTCTGGTCAGCGGCATCGCCGATTTCCGCTCGTTCGATCCGGGCCTCGTCATGTCCGACTGGAACGACATGCGCGACCAGATCAAGACGGTCGTGAAGCTGCCGGTCGCGTCGGCTGCTGGTCAGCCGCTTGTCATTCCAGGCACGCAGGTCACGACGACCGCGCCCAGCGCGTCGACCGACCCCGCTGCGCCGTATGCACCGGCTCGCCCTGGGACGGTTGCTGCCGACGCATCGGACGTCCAGCTCGTCACGACCGTGACGGTCGTTGTCGTCGCCACGGTCACGGCCAGCGTCGCGTCCGACGTCCTCGCGAATGAGGCCGACACGCCGACGCTGACGCCGGACCAGGTCGAGCAGATCGCGAACGACACGCGCGAGCTGATCCAGACCGCGATCGACGCGGTGCGTGCGGCCGTGCCAGTCGAACAAGCTCGGCCCGTTATCGAGCCGTTAAAGGAGACGGCGCTGACGGTGCAGGAGCTGGCGATCAAGGTGATCGACGTCCTGCCGCCGATCATCTCGCGCGCCGTCGAACCTCACGTTGCTCGCGCACCTCTGGTACGCGGATTATTTTCGCTCGGCCGAGCTGCTGTGCTTGAATCCGAAAATCCGCAATCCGAATTTCATCCAGCGAGGAGACATTATCCGTGGCTTCGCCCAATAACGACGTGACGCTGCTGATCGGTGGCAAAGCACACAGCGCCTGGTCGTCGTACTCGATCGATTCCGATCTGCTGACGCCGGCCGACGCATGGGATGTGCGCCTCGCGCGCCCGACCGGCAAGATGTCGGACACGGTCAAGGCCGGCGCGCACGTCCAGGTCAAGGTCGGCGACGACACCGTACTCTTCGGCTACGTCGACCAGGTGCGCCGCCGTACCAGCAAGACCGAGAAGACGCTGTCGATCAGCGGTCGAGACTATGCCGCAATCCTGCGCGACTGCTCGGCACCGATCTTCACCGCCAAACAGGTGTCGCTCGCCGAGGTCGTCGCGAACATCGTCAAGCCACTCGGCATCACGAAGATTCGCATCGACACGGCGCGCTCGCAGTCGACATGGGACAAGATCAGCGTCGATCCGGGTGACACGGCCTGGGACGCACTCGTTCACGCGGTCGAGGGTGAAGGCTTGTGGCCCTGGTTCGATCCGGACGGCACGTTGGTGGTCGGCGGGCCGGACTACAACGCCCCGCCCGTTGCGAGCCTGATCTTGCGTGAGGATGGCAAGGGCAACAACGTCGAATGGTTCGACGAGGATCTGTCGATCGCCGAACGCCATTCGGAGGTCACGGTACTCGGCCAGGCGCACGGCACCGGATCGAAGGCCGGCAAGCACGCCATCAAGGCAACCGTGAAAGACAAGGATGTGCCGGTGTACCGCCCCAGGGTAGTCGTCGACCACGACGCGCCCAATCTGGCAGCGGTCGAGGCGCGTGCGCGCAAGATCATTTCCGACTCGGCGCTAGCGGCGCACACGCTGCGCGCGAGCGTCAAGGGACACCGGACGTCGGGCCGCGTGCTGTGGAAGCCCGGGCAGCGCGTGCATGTCGTGTGGGAGGAATACGGGATCGACGCGATCTACTTCCTGATGGCGCGGCGCTTTACGGGCGGCACGCACACGGCGCTCACGTTGAAGGAAGACGGTGTGTGGATTCTCGATGCGCATCCGCACTCGGGGCGCAAGCATCGGAAGAAGAAAGGCGGCGGCCCGTCGCTCGAAGTGACGGACGCGACCATCGACGCGAGCATCATGAAATGATCAAGGACATCGACAAGCGCATCCAGCGCGCCGTTTCCGGCATCCGGCAAGCCTTCCGAGGCGTGATCGGTGGCGTGCAGACAAACGGCCCGACCGCGACCGTTCGCGGCGAAGGTCTCGCCGGTGAAAACATGGTCGACCTCGAACTGTTCCAGCACTACGGCCTCACCAGTTCGCCGCCGGCCGGCACGATGGTGGTTGTGGTGCCGGTTGGTGGCAAGACGAGTCACGGCATCGTCATCGCAACCGAGAACGGACAGTACCGCCTGAAGGCGCTGAAGCCCGGCGAGGTGGCGATCTACACCGACGAGGGTGATTCGATCGTTCTCTCGCGCGGCCGCGTCATCGACATCAAGACGAAGACGCTGAACATCGAGGCGGAAGAATCTGTCAACTGCAAGACGCCGGCCGTCAACGTGGATCACGCGCTGAACGTCGACGAGCAGATCACCGGCAAGGGCGGTATGTCGATGACGGGTGGCAAGGGTGCGCGCATCGACAGCTTGAACGTCGACAACGACGCGGTGATCGGCGGCAAGAGCTTTAACGGCCACAAGCACCCCGAGACCGGTAGCATCACCGGCACTCCGGTCGTTTGACGCCGACCGCAGCATCCCACTGACCTCCATCATGTAAGACGTTCACGCGCGCGCGATGACAATCGCGGCATGGACGCACTTATGAACCCGCAAACAGGCGGATATACCGGCACGCAGACGACGCTCGCGAACGCCGTGTATATCCGCCTCGCCACGCCGCTCGGCTCCTGGTGGGCTGCGCCCGACGTCGGGTCGCGGCTGCACACGCTGGCGCGCGAGAAAGACACGCCCCGCGTTCGCGGTCTCGCTGCTCAATACGCCGAGCAGGCACTCGATCCACTGGTCAAGGATGTGGGTGGTGTCCCAAACGTAGTTGAAGGTTGAAGGCGGCGGTTCCCGTAGGAATCCGAGAGAATCGGGGGCGGTTTCAAGAGTGAAGTGCAACACGCCGCTGGTTAATGGGCTGGAACTCGGTCGGCGGGGTTAGCCAGAACCTGAGCCAGGATTTGCAAAGGGGTGTGCCAGTTCAGTCCTGCGCGTGGTCGAGTGTTGAGTAAGTCGGCAATCGCATCGAGGTCGTCTTGAGAGTAGATGGACAGATCCGTGCCCTTGGGCAAGTACTGGCGCAGCAGGCCGTTGGTGTTCTCACACGTGCCGCGCTGCCAAGGGCTGTGCGGGTCGCAGAAGTAGACGCGAACGTTGGTCGCG
>WNEB01000122.1 GCA_009914575.1 Burkholderia gladioli | reverse complement strand
GGCGCGTCACATCGACTCGCAGGCGACCGAGGTCTCCGTTCGCGTCGGCGTCATCAACCGTATGGCGGACCTCGCTCGTCCGCAATCCGTTCGTATCGCCTGAAATTATGCCCGTCGATGCTATTGCATCCTCACACTCGATTTATGCAACAACGCCATGGCGAGCCTGGCGCGGCTTACAGCCGGCGCCAGGCGCCTTCGCGTTCGAAGGCGTGACGCGCCTGCATCAGCGCCGTCTTGGCCGCGCGCGCGTCGCCGGCCAGCTTCAGCAGCGCGCCGAGCTGCGACGGCTGCTTCGCGAGTTCGCGCAGGATCGGCACGATCGCCGTGGTGCCGTCGTCGCGCAGGCCGACCGTGGCGGCCGGCGGCAGCGTGCGCCACGCCGGATCGACGATCGCGCGGCACACCGCGAACGGCACGCCGCGCGCCGCCGCGAACGCCCCGGCGATATGCGATTCCATGTCGACGGCCAGCGCGCCGTGGCGTGCGTGCAGCACGGCTTTCTGCTGCGCGTCGATCACGGGCGCGCCGACCGCCGCCATGCGTCCGCGCCGCAGCCTGGGCGCCACCGGCGTGCCGCGCAGCGCGTTGGCGAGCCGCCGGTTCCACGCGGCGTCGGTCGCCATCTCGCCGAACGGGCCGTCGATCGCATCGGCGATCACGAGCGCGCCCGGTTCGAGATCGGGCGCGAGGCCGCCCGCCGTGCCGAAGCTGATGATGCCGGCGCAACCGCGCGCCACGGCTTCGGACAGCGCGCGTTCGAGCCGGTCGGCGCGCGCCGCGAACACCGTCTTCACGCCGTCGCCGCGGGCGATCCTGGCCTCGAAGGCCATGCCGGTGACCGCGATCACCGGCGCTTGAGTCGTGAGCGTCGCCATCCGCGCTTACATGCCCATCTCGACGCGCGTCGTGCCGGCGCGCGTCAACACCCGGAAGCGCGCCAGCGCCCACAGCGGGAAGAATTTGCGATAGCCGTGATAGCGCAGATAGAACACGCGCGGGAAGCCGGTGGCCGTGAAGCGCGCCTCGTCCCACAGGCCGTGCGCCTTCTGTTCGGCGATCAGCCACGCGATGCCGCGCGCCACGGCCGGATGCGCCACCTCGCCGGCCGCCATCAGGCCGAGCAGCGCCCAGGCCGTTTGCGACGCGGTGCTGGTGGCCGGCTCGTAGCCGCGATAGTCGAGCTTGTAGCTGTCGCCGTCCTCGCCCCAGCCGCCGTCGGCGTTCTGTATCGACAGCAGCCATTGCGCGCCGCGCTTCACGCGCGGGTCGTCGTGCGCGAGGCCGACCGCGTTCAGTGCGCCGAGCGCGCTCCAGGTGCCGTAGATGTAGTTCATGCCCCAGCGGCCGTACCAGCTGCCGTCCGGCTCCTGCTCGGCGAGCAGGTAATCGAGCGCGCGCTGCGCGGGCTGGCTGTTCGCCGTGGTTTCGCCGAGCTGGGCCAGCATCGACAGGCAGCGGCCCGACACGTCGACGGTCGGCGGATCGAGCAGCGCGGCGTGATCGGAGAACGGGATGTTGTTCAGGTAGTGGTGGGTGTTCTCGGGCTCGAACGCGCCCCAGCCGCCGTCGCTGCTCTGCATTCCGACCACCCATTCGCGGGCGCGGGCGATCGCGTCGCGATCGACGTCGGATTGCGTGAGACGCGCCGCGCGGTCCATCGCCAGCGCCACCACGGCGGTGTCGTCGACGTCGGGGTAGTGCGGATTCGCGTATTGGAACGCCCAGCCGCCGGGGCGAACATGCGGGCGGCGCGAGATCCAGTCGCCGCGCACGTCGAGGATCTGCAGCGGGCGCAGCCATTCGAGGCCGCGCAGCACTGCCTGCTCGGCGCGCGGCTCGCCGGTTTCGAGCAGCGCGTGCGCCGCGAGCGAGGTGTCCCAGACGGGCGACAGGCACGGCTGGCAATACGCCTCGCCGTCCTCGTCGTCGTCGATCACGAGCAGCTTCTCGAGCGAGCGGCGCGCGGTGGCGCGATTCGGATGATCCTCGGCGTAGCCGAGCGCGGCGTACATCATCACGGAGTTCGCCATCGCCGGATAGATCGCGCCGAGGCCGTCCTCGCCGTTCAGACGCTCGTCGACGAACTGCACGGCCTGACGGATCGCGCGTTCGCGCGAGTAGCGCGGGAACAGGCCGTCGACGAGGCGCAGCAGGCCGTCCACGCCGCGGAAGAACGTGAACCAGCCGGCGCTTTGATGGCCCTGGCGCGGCAGCAGGCCGGCGTTGACGGGGGCATCGACGAACAGCTCGTCGACGCGCACGCCGAGCGGATTCTTCGCCAGCGGGCGCTTCGCGGCCAGCACGAGCAGCGGCACGGTGACGGTGCGCGCCCAGTACGACACCTTCGACAGGTGGAACGGGAACCACTGCGGCAGCAGCATGATCTCGACCGGCATCATCGGCACCGCGTACCACGGCACCACGCCGAACAGCGCGAGCTGGATCCGCGTGAAGACGTTCGACATCTCCGCGCCGCCCATCGCGTGGATCGCGTTGCGCGCGCGGACCATGTGCTCGGCGTCGGCGTCGTCGCCGATCAGCTTCAGCGCGAAGTAGGCCTTCACGCTGGCGCTGACGTCGGGGCGGCCGTCGGTGAACAGCGGCCAGCCGCCGTCGGGCTGCTGGATGCGGCGCAGGTAGCGGCCGATCTTGCGTTCGAGCGCGGCGTTCGGCGTCTCGCCGAGGTAATGCACGAGCAGCACGTATTCGGCCGGGATCGTCGCATCGGCTTCGAGCTCGTAGACCCAGTGACCGTCGCGCTGCTGGTCGGCCAGCAGCGTATCGACGGCGCGGGTGATCGCGGTGTCGAGTTCGGCGGGGGGGGGGGGGGGGGGCGGGGGGGGGGGGGGGGGGGGGGGGTGGCGGGCGGGGGGGGGGGGGGGGGAGGGCGGGGGGGGGGGGGCGTGGGGGGGGGGGGGGGGGGGTGCGGGGGGGGGGGGGGAGGGGGGGGGGGGGTGGGGGGGGGGGGGGGAGTGGCCGGGCGTCGAGGGGGGGGCGGATGTCGCCGGCGCGGTGGGCGCGGTGGGCGCGGTGGGCGCGGTGGGCGCGGTGGGCGTAGCGGGCGTAGCGGGCGTAGCGGGCGTAGCGGGCGTAGCGGGCGTAGCGGGCGTAGCGGGCGTAGCGGCGACCGCCGTTGCGGCGGCGACATCGGCGGGTGCCGCAGGCGCAGCGGCCACGACCGGCACGGCATCAACGGACGGCGCGGTCGTTGCGCCAGCAGCCGGCTCGGCCGCCGGATTCGCGTGCAGATCCCCGTTGGCGGGCGGCACGGCGCGGTTCGGTTGCGCGTCGTCCGGCGTGGTCGAGTCGGTGAGATCGTTCATCGGTCCCTCTTTGTCATGCGGTGCGTGCGGTACGGCTCGGCGGCACGCGCCGTCGATCGACGCGGGCAGGGCGGCGGCGCCGTCGCCAGCGAACAGCGAATCCAGCCCGCGCAAGCGCCGGGCCTGGCGTTTCAAGTTCCGCAGCAAACCCGGGCTCTCGCCCAGACAAGCAGGAGCAGCGGAATATTTCAGCGAAGCAGGTACTCACATTGAGCCATGCCGCCGGCGCGTCTGGCCATCCGCCGAGCGCCCGGTGGCGGCGTGCCATCGAATCAAAAAAGCGCGTAGCGCAGCACGATCAGCAGCATCCGCAGACGCGGCTTGCGCACCGGCGCACGCGGTGCGACAAAGCCCCGCGCGAGCGCAGCTTCGAGGATGCAGCGGTAGGCGCCCGACATGATGCGCGGCGCGCGAACCTGCACGCGCGGCGTGCCGTCCATGATCCGGTCGGCCTGCGCGAAATGCGCGGCGGCGCGCTCGGCCAGCGTCGCGCACACGCGCGGCAGGGCCGGGTGCGCGGCGATCGACTTCGGATCGGTGACGGGAATGCCTTCGCGTTCGAGCAGCTCGCGCGGCAGGTAGCAGCGGTTGATATCGGCGTCTTCGTCGATGTCGCGCAGGATGTTGGTCAGCTGCAGCGCGCGACCGAGATGGTGCGCCAGCGCGATGCCCGGCGCTTCCTGCATCCCGAAAATCCTCACCGACAGGCGGCCGGCCGAACTCGCGACGCGGTCGCAATACAGATCGAGCGTGGCCTCGTCGGGCGCGCAGATGTCTTCGGCGGCGTCCATCGCCATGCCGTCGATCATCGCGTGGAAATCCTCGCGCTTCAGGCCGAACTTGCCGATTTCGCGCGTCAGCGGCACAAGCGAGGCGCGCGGCGTGCCGGCGAAGCAGGCGTCGATGTCGGCGCGCCAGCGGTCGAGGCCCGCGGCGCGGACGTCGCGCGGGCCGCCTTCGTCGGCGATGTCGTCGACGGCACGGCAGAACGCATAGACCTGGAACATGGCGTCGCGCTGCGCGGCCGGCAGGATTCGCATCGCGCGATAGAAGGAGCTGCCCGATGAGACGGCAGCGGCGTCAGTTTGGGTTTCGTCCACGGCTAGATTGGAAACGGCCAAGACAGGCTCCGCTAAGACGCCCTCGCGGGCGATGGAAGTAGCCATGCCCGATGGGGATGGAGTTGCGTGCTAGATGCGCGAACGATGCGCGCAGACAGGCTTGATTGACCGGCGGATGGCCGGAAATGGCGGGAAGTATAGCAATGTTTGACACCCGCTGCTGCTTGCCCGGCGCGGGCGCGACCGCTTACGCGAACACCATGTCGCGTTGCAGATCGAGTGCGATCAGACCCATCGCGCGCGCCAGTTGCAGCACCTGCCGGCGGTCGAGGCGCGAGCCGATGAAACTCGTCACCTGGCCGTCGAGATCGGCGGTGAACTGGAAGGTCGCGCCGCCTTCGCCGAACCATGCGCCGGGTACCGCGTCCGATTCGCGCCAGGCCAGGCCGTTGATCACGAGGCCGATGCCATCGCGGATCGCATCGACCGCCGCGATCGACGGCGCGATGTCGCCGAGATCGTCAAGCGAATACGGACCAGGCGTCTCGGGGCGGCGATAAAAGAAGTAGTCGGTATTCATGACGCGGCTTCATGAAGGGGGGCTTCGAAAATTAGCGCGAGATGCGGTGGGAATGGAATAGGCAACATGCCATTCTGTGGCGCTGGGGAAACAGTTTCACGACAATGAAAGCAATTTGTTAGCTGAATGCTTGGAATTCGCCGATTTTCGAGATAGGAAACGGCCTTGCACGCGGTTCGGCATCAGGTTTCTTCGGAGTTAGTGAGCATTTACATTTAATCAGCCGAGGCTGGCGGGAACCGGCAATCGCGTCGACAATCGCCTCTCGTACGACGCACCGAGCTATTGTCGAATCTGGTGTACGGCGGTCGCGACGGGAATTTGAGAAGGCGGTGGCGGTTTAGCTGAGAATGCTGCTTGTCATGAGCACAACCAGCGAACCCTGAGTGATCCGGAAACCATCCACCATGAAGAAGACTCCGAAAGAAGCGACCAGCAGTAAAGCAGAAACGAAGAGCGTGCTCGACGAGCTGATCCAACAGGGCGCGCGGCAGATTATTCAGCAGGCAGTCGAAGCGAAGCTTGCAACGATGCTCGAGCAGTACAGCAATGTGAAGTCGCTCGACGGCCGACGCGCCGTGGTACGCAACGGCTACCTGCCTGAGCGGGAGGTCGTTACGGCGGTCGGCCCGGTGACGGTCAAGGT
>WNEB01000121.1 GCA_009914575.1 Burkholderia gladioli | reverse complement strand
CCCTCCCCACCCCCCCACCGCGCGCCGGGTCCTCGTCGCCCCGCGGCCCAACACCCCTCGGGCGCCGCCCCCCCCCCCGCCCTCCTCTTGTCTTTCTTGAAATTTTCCCCCTCTCTGTTTTTCCTCCCCCCCCCTCTTTTTTTAACAAACCCCCCCCCCCCCCCCCACCCCCCCCCCCCCCCCCCCCCCCCCCCCCCCCCCCCCCCCGCGAAGCGACCGAGAATGCATTCGTGCCCGAGCAGATCGCGCGGATGCGCGGGCCGCCCGCGCCGCGCCAGATAGCCGGGCGCCGCGCCCAGCGCGAAGCGCTGCACGCGCGGGCCGATCGGCACCGCGATCATGTCCTGTTCGAGCCGCTCCTCGTAGCGGATGCCGGCGTCGCAACCGACCGCCAGCACGTCGACGAAATTCTCGTCGACGGCCACTTCGAGGCGGATGTCCGGATAGGCGGCCAGAAAGCGCGGCACGATCGACGGCAGCACCAGCCGCGACGCGCTGGCCGGCACGTTGAGCTTCAGCGTGCCGACCGGGCGGTCGCGAAAGCCCTTCACGCGCGCGACCGCGACGAACGCCTGCAATTCCGCGAGATCGACGCTGCTCATTGTTCGCTCCTTCGTACAAGCCGTGCGGATTATGGCGGCTTATCGGTGGAATCGCCAGCGCGTAAGCTCTGGTTTCCTTCACGCCGCCACCCGCAGGAGCCTCCCATGACCGCATCCATTACGCGCTTCCACCTTCGAACTGGGCGATCTGCCCGTGCACCGGATCGGCTACGGCGCTATGCAACTGGCCGCCCCCGGCGTGTTCGGGCCGCCGAAGGATCGCGCCGCCGCGCTCGCGGTGCTGCGCGCTGCCGTCGAAGCCGGCGTCGACCACATCGACACCAGCGATTTCTACGGCCCGTACGTGACCAACGAACTGATTCGCGAGGCGCTGCACCCGTATCGCGACGATCTCGTGAGCGTCACCAAGATCGGCGCGCGCCGCGGCGACGACGGCGCCTGGCTGCCCGCCTACGCACCCGACGAACTGAAGCGCGCCGTGCACGACAACCTGCGCCGCCTGCAGCTCGATGCGATCGACGTCGTGAACCTGCGCATCATGTTCTCGACGCACGGCCCGGCCGAAGGCTCGATCGAGCAGCAACTGACGGCGCTGGCCGAGTTGCAGCAACAGGGGCTGGTGGGCCATATCGGCCTGAGCAACGTCACGCGCGCGCAGGTCGAGGAAGGGCGCAAGCTCTGCGAGATCGTGTGCGTGCAGAACCACTACACCCTCGTGCATCGCGCCGACCACGCGCTGATCGACGCGCTCGCCGCCGACGGCATCGCCTACGTGCCGTTTTTCCCGCTGGGCGGTTTTTCGCCGCTGCAATCGTCGGTGCTGTCCGGCCTGGCCGAACGGCTCGGCGCGACGCCGATGCAGGTCGCGCTGGCCTGGCTGCTGCGCCGTTCGCCGAACCTGCTGCTGATTCCGGGCACTTCGTCGGTGGCGCATTTGCACGAGAACCTGGCGACCGGCGATCTGGCCCTGTCCGACGACGCGCTGCGCGAACTCGACGGCGTGGCGACCGCTGCCTGACCGCACGGCCTCGATCGTTGCTGGCGCGTCACTTTTAAGCATTCGCTGGCAAAAAAACGATCCCGGGCGGCATGCGACTAACTCCTTGTTTTTGCGGGATTTGGTTCGAGTCGGCGGCGCGGGTGCGAGATCGGAACCGGGCTGTCCGGGCCATTCCGGGATGCGCGGAACGCTCAGGTCGATTACAGTGTTCGGTTACCATGGCGGCGGGCGTCCCCGCCGCTCTCTAGAACACCAGTAGCGGATCCCATGAGCACCGGCAGCACCCCGACTTTCCCGATCGAACGCCGCCCGAACCCGACTTCCGCCGAAGAGCGCGCGCGCCTGCTCGCGAACCCCGGCTTCGGCAAGATCTTCACCGACCACATGGTGACGATCCGCTATACGGAAGGGCAGGGCTGGCACGATGCGAAGATCGTTCCGCGCAAGGCGCTGGAAGTCGATCCGGCGATGCTCGTGCTGCACTACGCGCAGGAAATCTTCGAGGGCATGAAGGCGTATCCGCTGCCGGACGGCAAGATCGCGCTGTTCCGCCCCGATCAGAACGCCAAGCGCTTCCGCAATTCGGCGCGCCGTCTGGCGATGGCCGAGCTGCCGGAGGAACTGTTCGTGAACTCGGTGCGCGAGCTGGTCAGCCTCGAGCGCGACTGGATCCCGTCGGCCGAAGGCAGCGCGCTGTATCTGCGCCCGTTCATGATCGCCAATGAAGTGGTGCTCGGCGTGAAGCCGGCCGCCGAATACCTGTACTGCGTGATCGCCACGCCGGTGGGCGCCTACTTCAAGGGCGACGCCAGCAAGGGCGTCTCGATCTGGGTGTCGGACAGCTACACGCGCGCCGCGCCCGGCGGCACGGGCGACGCGAAGTGCGGCGGCAACTACGCCGCCAGCCTGGCCGCGCAGGCCGAGGCGTCGCGCGAAGGCTGCGATCAGGTGGTGTTCCTCGACGCCGTCGAGCGCCGCTGGATCGAGGAACTGGGCGGCATGAACGTGTTCTTCGTGTTCGCCGACGGCTCGCTGCAAACGCCGCCGCTGACCGGCACGATCCTGCCAGGCATCACGCGCGCCTCGCTGATCGATCTGGCCCGCGACCTCGGCTACACGGTGCGCGAGGAAGCCTATTCGATCGAACAGTGGGAAGCCGATGCGAGCGGCAAGCTCGTCGAATCGTTCGCCTGCGGCACGGCCGCGGTGGTCACGTCGATCGGCCAGGTGAAGGGCCGCAAGCACACGTTCACGATCGGCGACGGCAACGCCGGCCCGGTCACGCAGCGCCTGAAGCAGACGCTGGTCGGCATCCAGACGGGCAAGGAAGCGGACCAGCACGGTTGGGTGGATATCATCCGCTGAACGCCGAATCGCCTTGCCGGGTTGGCATGCGAAAAACCCACGCGACCGGTTGGTGGCGTGGGTTTTTTATTGGCCGCGCGTCGGGCGCGGGGGCGGGCCAACTGGCCGCCTCAACTGCGCCGCGCCACCAGCGCCGACACCATCTGCGCCGCCTCCAGCAGCGGCTCCAGAAACTCCTTCACCATCTGCTTGGCCGTGTGCCGTTGCGCGTTGCCGCTGATGTTCATCGCGGCGATCACGCGCCCGCGCCGGTTCTTGATCGGCGCCGACAGCGAAATCAGCCCCGCCTCCAGTTCCTGATCGACGATCGCCCAGCCCTGCTTGCGCACGGTGGCGATCTCGGCCTTCAGCGCGGCCGGATCGGTCAGGGTGCGCGGCGTGTGCGCCTGGATCGGGCGCAGCGCGAGCACCTCGTCGAGCGCGGCGTCGTCGAGCGAGGACAGCAGCACGCGCCCCATCGACGTGCAGTACGCCGGCAAGCGGCTGCCGATCGACAGGTTGATGGTCATGATCTTGTGCGCCGGCACGCGCAGCACGTAGACGATTTCGGCGCGATCGAGCACGGTCGCCGAGCAGCTTTCGTGGATCTGCGCCGAGAGTTGCTCCATGACCGGTTCGGCCAGGTTCCAGAACGGCATCGACGTGAGATAGGCGAAGCCGAGATCGAGGATCTTCGACGTGAGCCGGAACAGCCGGCCGTCGGCTTCGACGTAACCGAGCGTTTGCAGCGTCAGCAGGATCCGGCGTGCGCCCGCCCGTGTCAGCCCGGTGGCCGCGGCAACCTCGGTCAGCGTCTGCTCGGGATGCTCGGCGTCGAACGCGCGAATCACGGCCAGGCCGCGCGCGAACGATTGGACATAGGAGTCGCCGGGTTTGGCCTGAAGATCGTCTGTACTCATGGGCTGGGGTGGTGTCGTGTAGCGGTGAAGAGTAGCGCAAGGGGTCGGGTCGCGCCAAGCCTGGCCGAGGAGAATCGCTGCCCCGAACTTGACACGCCCCCGGCCGCCTCCCTATGATCGCGAAATAGTTCGATATTCGATCTTGTGTTCGTATATAGAACATTCTTGATGCGGCGCTGCGAGCGTGCCGGTGCGCATTTCATCCGAACGAAGTTCCGGAGACAACCATGACCGATGCATTCCTCTGTGACGCAATCCGCACCCCGATCGACCGCTACGGCGGCGGCGCGCTGTCCGGCGTTCGCGCCGACGACCTCGGCGCAGTGCCGCTCAAGGCGCTCGTCGAGCGCAATCGCGACGTCGACTGGGCCGCGATCGACGACGTGATCTTCGGCTGCGCCAACCAGGCCGGCGAGGACAACCGCAACGTCGCGCGCATGTCGGCGCTGCTCGCGGGCCTGCCGGAAGGCGTGCCCGATTCGACGGTCAACCGCCTGTGCGGTTCCGGCATGGACGCGATCGGCATCGCCGCGCGCGCGATCAAGTCGGGCGAAGCCGGGCTGATGATCGCCGGCGGCGTGGAAAGCATGAGCCGCGCGCCGTTCGTGATGGGCAAGGCCACCAGCGCGTTCTCGCGTCAGGCCGAGATCCACGATACGACGATCGGCTGGCGCTTTGTCAATCCGCTGATTAAGAAGCTGCACGGCGTCGATTCGATGCCGGAGACGGTCGAGAACGTCGCGGACGATTACAGGATCAGCCGCGCCGATCAGGATGCGTTCGCGCTGCGCAGCCAGCAGAAGGCGGCGCGCGCGCAGCAGGACGGCACGCTGGCGCAGGAAATCGCGGCAGTCACGATCGCGCAGAAGAAGGGCGATCCGCTCGTCGTGTCGCGCGACGAACATCCGCGCGAAACCTCGCTGGACGCACTGGCGAAGCTGAAGGGCGTGGTGCGGTCGGATGGCACGGTCACGACCGGCAACGCGTCGGGCGTCAACGACGGCGCCTGCGCGCTGCTGCTCGCCAACGAAGAGAACGCGAAGCGTCACGGCCTGGTGCCGCGCGCGCATCCTCGGCATGGCGACGGTCGGCGTCGCGCCGCGCGTGATGGGCATCGGCCCCGCGCCCGCCACGCAAAATCTGCTCGCGCAACTCGGCATGACGATCGACCAGTTCGACGTGATCGAACTGAACGAAGCGTTTGCCTCGCAAGGCCTCGCGGTGCTGCGCATGCTCGGCGTGGCCGACGACGACGCCCGCGTCAACCCGAACGGCGGCGCGATTGCATTGGGCCATCCGCTAGGCGCATCGGGCGCGCGCCTCGTGACCACGGCGATGTATCAACTGCATCTCACGCAGGGCCGCTTTGCGCTGTGCACGATGTGCATCGGCGTCGGTCAGGGCATCGCGCTCGCCATCGAGCGCGTCTGATCGCGCGCGGGCGCACTGGTCGCTCGCAACTTGCCGCCCGCGTTCGCGCGAGCGTCCGACGGCAGCCTCGACCTTCGGTCGGGCTGCCGTTTTTCATGGGCGCGCGGATTGCCGCAGGCCGCCCGCCATCGATCGATTCATCGCCTGTTTATTGATCCAGATCCAGAAATTGAGGATTTTTAGCGCTTTTCTCCGGCGTTGTTGCATAAATCGAGCGAGATCCGTTGACGTTTACGCGCAACGGTCGCGGGGACAGCCTCCTATCAAGTCAGATTCCAGAGTAACTGCCTAATTTTTGACAAGAAAATGCGCAAGGACATACACAAGAAAGGTGAGCCGAAGGCACGCTACCGTGTCAGGAATTGGGCGGCCTATAATGA
>WNEB01000120.1 GCA_009914575.1 Burkholderia gladioli | reverse complement strand
GTCTGAAGGTCTATGGAGAAGGTGAATGGAAGGTGCGCCAGCACGGCTACTCGAAGCGGCGCACGTGGCGTAAAGTCCATCTCGCGCTCAACGCGAATACGGGTCAAGTGCATGCCGCGCTAATGACGCATCAGAATGTGGCTGACGGTGGCGCTCTGGCCAAGTTGCTCGACCAGATTCCACGCGAAGAACAAATCGATGTCATCGGCGGTGACGGTGCCTACGACACCAAGCCATGCCATGCGGCCATTGCTGCACGCAGTGCTATTCCTTCGATTCCGCCACGCGAGGGCGCCGTTCATTGGCCAGCGGATATGCCCGGTGCGGCGTGGCGTAATGGCGCGGTTGATGCAATTGCCCGTGACGGTCGTCGAGAATGGAAGCAAGACAGTGCTCCCACCGGCGATCGCTTGCCGAGAATGCGATGTATCGGTTCAAGACCCTCACCGGCAACTGTCTCTGGGCGCGTCACATCGACTCGCAGGCGACCGAGGTCTCCGTTCGCGTCGGCGTTATCAACCGTATGGCGGACCTCGCTCGTCCGCAATCCGTTCGTATCGCCTGAAATTATGCCCGTCGATGCTATTGCATCCTCACACTCGATTTATGCAACAACGCCGTCCAGATGTAAAGGACGCGGCGGTGGCGGCCCTGGAGTGCGGTAAACTCGCCGCACCCACGCTACCGCGTGGCTTGCCGCCGCGCTTCTTTCCGGGCTTCACGCTACACGCGATAGGACGATGTCAGTCGAACGTATTCAGCAACATATCCGCGACAACGCGGCGCTCGCGCTCGAGGTGCTCGACGCGCTGTCGCTGCCGATCGCAGCCGCCGTCGATGCGATGTTCATGGCGCTCGCGAACGGCAACAAGATTCTCGTCTGCGGCGACGGCCCCTCGGTCGCCGCGGCGGAACGGCTCGCCAACGCGCTGGTCGGCGGCTTCGAGCGCGAACGGCCCAGCCTGCCGGGCCTCGCCCTCGCCACCGATGCAAGCCGCGCCGGCCCGTTCACGAGCGGCGAGGCGGTCGATCAGATCTTCGCGCAGCAAGTGCGCGCGCTCGGCCAGACGGGCGACGTGCTGGTTGTCATCGATCCGGCCGGCGATTCGCCGCGCATCCTCGCCGCCGCCGCCGAAGCGGGCGAACGCGAAATCACCGTGATCGCGCTGGCCGGCCGCGACGGCGCATTGGCCGCCGCGCTGTCCGACACGGATATCCATATCGGCGTGCCGTCCGACCGGGCGTTGCGCATCCAGGAAGTCCATCTGCTGACCATCCACTGCCTGTGCGACGGCATCGACGCGATGCTGCTGGGCGAAGACTGATTCGAAGGAGAGCTTGTCGATGACTACCCGCCGCGTTGGACAGACGCTTGTGAGAACCACGTTGATGATCGCGTTGTCGGTCGGCCTGGCCGCTTCGCTGCAGGGTTGCTTGCTGGCCGTGGTCGGCGCCGCTGCCGGCGGCGGCGCGTTGATCGCAACCGATCGCCGCACGCTGGGCACGCAGACGGAAGATCGCGAGATCCAGATCAAGGCGGCCTCGCAGTTGCGCAGCGGCCTGCCCGACGACGCGCACGTCAACGTGACGGTGTTCAACCGCCGCGTGCTGCTGACGGGTGAAGTGTCGAACAACGCGTCGAAGCAGCGCGCCGAGGAAATCGTCCGCGCCATCAACAACGTCAACGCGATCGTCAACGAACTGGCGCTGCAGCCGGCCGCCACGCTGTCCGACCGCACCAACGATTCCTACCTCGAAGGCCGCGTGAAATCGGCGCTGGTGGGCGAGAAGGGCATTTCGGCGAACAACTTCAAGGTGGTTTGCGAGCGCGACAACATCTATCTGATGGGGCTCGTGACCGTCGACGAAGGCCACATCGGCGCCGATGTGGCGAGCCGCGTGCCGGGCGTGCTGCAGGTCGTGAAGGTGTTCCAGTACATCAAGCCGGTCGACGCGCCGGGCCTGACCTCGTCGAGCGCGCCGACCGTCGACGTCGGCCCGACCGTGGGCGCGGTGCCTGATTCGAGCGTCAGCGCCACTCCGCTGCAGGTGCAGGCGCCCGCGCCGGTGACGAGCTCGCCGAACGTGCATCCGGGCAACGCGAAGGCGGTGAAGCAATGAGCGTTCGCTGCACCGTTCGCCGCGCGGCGGCGGCGTTCGCCACGGCGCTCGCGCTGGGCGCGGGCCTACTGGTGTCGGTCGCGCCCGCGGCGCACGCCGCCGACGATGGCCTGCGCGTGGCGCGCGGCAACGCCTGCATGGGTTGCCACGCGGTCGACCGCAAGCTCGTCGGCCCGTCGTTCAAGGACATCGCCGCCAAGTACAAGAGCGATCCGGCCGCCCAGGCCAAGCTCGAGAAGAAGGTGCGCGACGGCGGTTCCGGCGTGTGGGGCGTGATCCCGATGCCCGCGCATCCCGGCATGAGCGATGCCGACATCAAGGCAGTCGTCAAATGGGTGCTGGCCGGCGCGCCGTCGAACTGAGCGAAACGGTGCGCGGCGGGCTTGCCATCCCCGGATCGGCTTGTGTATGATCGATCGGATGTTGGGGGGGTAGCTCAGCTGGGAGAGCGTCGCGTTCGCAATGCGAAGGTCGGGAGTTCGATCCTCCTCCTCTCCACCAACGAATCTCCAGAAAGCCGGCCTTGCGCCGGCTTTCTGCTTTTCCGCCGCCGTGTCAGCCCTTGATGAAATCCACGAACGCGCGCAACGGCGCCGGCAGCAACCGCCGGCTCGGATAGTACAAAACGGCCCCGAAAACGCCTGCCACCAAGGCGCGAGCACCGGCGTCAGCGCGCCGCTGTCGAGGTGCGGCTGCAGCCATTGCTCGAACAGATGGACGGTGCCGACCTCGGCCCGCGCCGCCGGGCCGCACCCGCAACGGGCCGGACGGCTCGACGCGCACCACCTCGCCGTCGCGCTCGAAGATCCACGGCGTGAGCGCGCCGCTCGGAAAACGGCTGCGCAGGGCACGCATGGGCGAGCAGGTCGCGCGGATGCTGCGGCGTGCCGCGCCGGGCCAGATAACCGGGCGCGGCGGCGGTTGCGAAACGCTGGGTGCGCGGGCCGATCGGCACGGCGATCATGTCGGCCTCGAGACGCTCCTCGCAACGGATCCCGGCATCGCAGCCCGACGCGAGAACGTCGACGAAACTCTCCTCCTCTCCTCCACCTCCAGCTCGACCTCGATCTCCGGATACGCCGCGAAAAAGCGCGGCAGGATCAGCCGCGCCGCGATCGGCGGCACGTTCAGGCGCAAGGTGCCGACCGGGCGTTCGCGGTAGCCGTTGACGACGTCGAGCGCGGCGTCGATCTCGGCGAACGCAGGTGCGACGCTTTCGAGCAGCCGCGCACCGGCCTCGGTCAGCACGACGCTGCGCGTCGAGCGGTTGAACAGCCGTACGCCGAGCTTGTCCTCGAGCCGCCGGATCGACTGGCTCAGCAGCGACGGGCTCTTGCCGTTCGCGCGCGCGGCGCCGCGGAATCCGCCGGCCCGGGGGACGTCCACGAACAGGCTCAGTGCACCGGGATCGATTTTCATTGTGCGTCCATATAAACAACCCGTTCACATTGTGCTGGATTGTCGATCTATCAACAATCGACGAGCATGCGAGGCATTCTTGAACGGGAGATCGACATGACGGACACGACGCAAGCCAAGGTAGCGCTGGTGACGGGCGGCAGCCGCGGGATCGGGCGCGACATCGCGCTGTCGCTGGCGCGCAAGGGCGTGGATGTGGTGCTGACGTATCAGACGCGCCGCGCCGACGCCGAGGCGGTGGTTGCGCAGATCGAAAGCATGGGCCGCAAGGCGGCGGCGCTGCAGCTGGACGTTGCCGCGATCGGCGCGTTCGCGCCGTTCCAGGCCGAGCTGCAGGCCGTGCTGCGGGCGCGCTGGCGCACGGAGCGGCTCGACTTCCTGATCAACAACGCGGGAATCGGGGCGGCGGTGCCGATCGCGGAACTCACGGAAGACGTGTTCGACACGTTCGCGAACGTGCATTTCAAGGGCGTGGTGTTCCTCACGCAGCAATGCCTGGCGATGATGAACGAAGGCGGCGGCGTGGTGTTCGTCACGGCGGCGGCCACGCGCTTCATCGTGCCGGCCTACGCGATCTACGCGGCCTGCAAGACGGCGGTCGAAACGTTCTCGCGCTATGTGGCGAAGGAATACGGCGCGCGCGGCATCCGCGCCAACGTGATCGCGCCGGGCGGCGTGGAGACCGATTTCGCCGGCGAGCGGATCCGCAATTCGCCCGAACTGCAGGCCTACGTGAAGGCGCAGACGGCGCTCGGCCGCGTCGCGCAGGCCGACGACATCGGCGGCACCGTGGCCTTCCTCTGCACCGACGACGCGCGCTGGATCAACGGCCAGCGCATCGAAGTATCGGGCGGAATCCACCTCTGAGCGGTCGGCCGCGCGCGGGAATCAAACCCACAGATCGTTCGAGACGGTGCGCTCGCTGCGCGCGCCATCGCCGGTGTTCACCACGCCGCGCGGCTCGACCAGCAGCAGCTTCACCTCGCCGAGCGCGTGCGGACGATGCTCGACGCCTTTCGGCACCACCGCCATCTGGCCCGCGCGCAGCACGATGGTGCGGTCGCCGGCCGGGCCGCCGCGCATGTCGATCTGCAATTCGCCGTCGAGGACGATGAAGGTTTCGTCGGTATCGTCGTGCGTGTGCCAGACGAATTCGCCGTCGAGCAGCGCGACCTTGAACTGGTAGTCGTTCATTTCGGCGACGACGCGCTGCTGCCAGTAGCCTTCGACGCGCGCGAGCTTGCCGGCCAAGATCGATGGTCTGGCATTGGCCGCGCAATGCCGGGATGGGAGAGGTCATGGTGTGATCCGTCCGCAGGAAAGGTTAGGGAGCCGCGAGCTTACGGAGCCGCGCGCGCGGCGTATTGAACGATCGTGGGTGCGTGCGGAGGCGGCGCGTTCAGCCGCGCGGCCGGGCCGCCGTCATATGCCGCCAGCGGCCCGGCGTGATGCCGAACGCCTGGGCGAACTGGCGCGTCATGTGCGCCTGATCGGCGAACCCGGCGCCGATGGCCGCGCTCGACAGCGGCTCGCCCGCGATCAGCAGGCGGCGCGCCACGTCGAGCCGGCGCATCGTCAGGTAGCGATAGGGGCTGGTGCCGTAGAACGTGCGGAAATCGTGCGACAGGCTCCAGCGGTCGCGCCCGGTGGCCGCTTCGACTTCCTCCAGCTTCAGCGGGCGCGTGCCGTGTTCGCGCAGATAGTCGCGGGCGCGGCGGGCGGCGGCGTAATCGGTCGTGCCGCGCGCATCGGGCAGGCCGGCCACGGCGGCCAGCGCATGGCCAGTTCGGCGATCGCGCCGGCCTGTTCGAGCGGAGCGAGCGGTTGCCCGACCGATTGCAGCAGCGTGCCGGTGGCCGCCGCCAGCCGCGGATCGGTCGTCACGCCACCCTCGACGAACGGCAGCGCACGGTCGCCGAGCACTGATCTTGCCCCTGATTTACGGACACCTATCTAAGCGACATTGGCCAGCCCGTACTGCTCTGGGCTGAGGTAGCCCAGGGTCGAGTGCAGCCGGATCCGATTGTAGTCAACCTCAATGTAGTCAAACACATGAGCCTTGGCCTGCTCCCGTGTGGCGAGGTGTTCACCATGGATGGCC
>WNEB01000012.1 GCA_009914575.1 Burkholderia gladioli | reverse complement strand
GCAGCAACTGGGCTTGCTCGGCAAGGCCCGCGCGCAGCGCTTCGTGCTCTTGTTTACCAACAACACGACACTCAGCATCAGCACGACGGTTCGGTTTCTTGGTAGGCTTCATTTCGGCGGTTCTCCTGTTCGGGAGGTTGGTCCTGGAAACCCGATTCTCTCGGATTCCTACGGGAACCGCCGCCTTCAACCTTCAACTACGTTTGGGACACCGCCGAAATTTTTATCGGATAAGGAGTTCGGATTGCCGCCGTGCCCATATTGAAAACGCCGAATTCTGATACGATCCGATCAGTTCTTATCCAAAAAGATAAAGATGAAACGTTCCGTCGCGATCGGCTTCCTCGGCACCGTGCTCGATGCGGGCAGCGGCAAACGCCGGCTAACGCACAAGTGGCGTCCCACCATTTCGCTGTGCGCGCAGCCCGGCATGCCGCTCGACCGGCTCGAACTGCTGCATCCGCCCGGTTTCGAGCGGCTGTCCCGGCATATCCGCAGCGAGATCGCCGCCATCTCGCCGCGCACCGAAGTCCGCCTCACGCCGATGAGCCTGCGCGATCCCTGGGATTTCGAGGAGGTCTACGCGACGCTGCACGATTTCGCGCGGCACTATCCGTTCGATCCCGACCACGAGGATTACTTGGTCCACATCACCACCGGCACGCACGTCGTGCAGATCTGCTGGTTCCTGCTGGCCGAGGCGCGCTATCTGCCGGCGCGGCTCGTGCAGACCAGCCCGTCGCCGCTCGGCGCGACCGACGACGACGCGATTCCGCTGTCGGAATACGGCGTCGTGTCGGTGATCGATCTCGACCTGTCGCGCTACAACCGCATTGCGCAGCGTTTTTCGCGCGAACGCGACGAAACGGTCTCGTTCCTGAAGGCCGGCATCGCCACGCGCAACCCGGCGTTCAACGCGCTGATCGCACAGCTCGAACGGGTGGCCGTGAAATCGCGCGAGCCGATGCTGCTGGTTGGGCCGACCGGCGCCGGCAAGTCGTTCCTGGTGCGGCGCATCTACGAACTGAAGCGCGGGCGGCATGCGCGCGACGGCGCGTTCGTCGAGGTTAACTGCGCCACGTTGCGCGGCGACGCGGCGATGTCCACGCTGTTCGGCCATGTGAAGGGCGCGTTCACCGGCGCGCAGGCGGCGCGCGCGGGGCTGCTGCGCGCCGCCGATCGCGGCCTGCTGTTTCTCGACGAAATCGGCGAACTCGGCCTCGACGAGCAGGCGATGCTGCTGAAGGCGATCGAGGAGAAGCGGTTCCTGCCGGTGGGCGCCGACACGGAAGTCGCCAGCGATTTCCAGCTGATCGCCGGCACGCATCGCGACCTCGGTCGGATGGTCGAGGTCGAGGCGGGTATGTTTCGCGAGGATCTCCACGCGCGGATCAACCTCTGGGCCTATACGCTGCCGGGCCTGGCCGAGCGGCGCGAGGACATCGAACCGAACCTCGATTTCGAACTCGAACGCTTCGGCCGCGAGCACGGCGAGCAGGTGCGCTTCAACGTCGAGGCGAAGCGCCGCTATCTGGCGTTCGCGGCGTCGTCGGAGGCGGCGTGGCGCGGCAATTTCCGCGAGCTGTCGGCGTCGGTCACGCGCATGGCCACGCTGGCCGACGCGGGCCGCATCACCGAGGTCGTGGCGGCCGAGGAAACCGACCGGCTGCGAAAGGCGTGGCAGCCGCGCGGCGCCGCGCCGGGCGGCGCGCTCGTCGATACGGTGCTCGGCGAGCGGGCGACCGAACTCGATCTGTTCGATCGCGCGCAGCTCGAGCAGGGGCTCTGCACGTGTGCCGCCGCGCGGCGAGCTTGTCGGATGCCGGGCGCACGCTGTTCGCCGTGTCGCGCGCGCAGAAGAAGCAGCCGAACGACGCGGATCGCCTGCGCAAGTATCTGGCGCGCTTCGGCCTCGACTGGGAGCAGGCGAGGGCGGACGCCTGAACGCGCGTTTTCGCCCGCCGCGCACGGACAAAAAAACCGGCCTGTTGGCCGGTTTTTTCATGCAGTGCAGATCAGACCTGCGCGCCCGCGTTCGGGTCGTTCGGATCGTGCGCGCCCTTCTTGTCGCGGATCAGATCCTCGCGGCGGATGCCGAGCCACATCGCCAGCGAGCCGGCCACGAACACCGACGAATAGATGCCGAACATGATGCCGACCGTCAGCGCCAGCGCGAAGTAATGCAGCGTCGGGCCACCGAAGAAGAACATCGACAGCACCATCATTTCGGTCGACGTGTGGGTGATGATCGTGCGCGACATCGTGCTGGTGATGGCGTGGTTGATCACTTCCTGCACGCTCATCTTGCGTTCGCGGCGGAACGTCTCGCGGATCCGGTCGAAAATCACGACCGATTCGTTGACCGAGTAGCCGAGCACCGCGAGCACGGCGGCCAGCACCGACAGCGAGAACTCCCACTGGAAGAACGCGAAGAAGCCGAGAATGATCACCACGTCGTGCAGGTTGGCGATGATGCCGGCCACCGCGTATTTCCACTCGAAGCGGAACGACAGGTAGATCACGATGCCGATCACCACGCAGGCCAGCGCGAGCAGGCCGTCGGTGGCGAGTTCCTTGCCGACCTGCGGGCCGACGAACTCCACGCGCTGCAACTGCACGTCGGGGTTCTGCGCCTTCAGGCCCGCCATTACCTGGTCGATCTGCTGGGCCGAGGTCAGGCCCGACTTCAGCGCGAGGCGGATCAGGACGTTGCGCGAGGTGCCGAAGCTCTGCACCTGCGCGTCGCCGTAACCGAGCTTGCCGAGCGTGGCGCGCACCGGCTCGAGTTCGGCGGCCTGCTGGTACTGCACTTCGAGCACCGTGCCGCCGGTGAACTCCACCGACAGGTGCAGGCCGCGATGCACGAGGAAGAACACGGCGGCCAGGAACGTCACGAGCGAGATCACGTTGAAGGTCAACGCGTGCCGCATGAACGGGATGTCTTTACGGATGCGGAAAAATTCCATGTACGTTCTCCGGCGCTTAGTTGGAGGAGCCGGGCGTCTTCGGCGGCACGCCGGGGCCGGAGCGGCGACGCGCCACCGGCTTGGCATTGCCGCGCGCAGCACCCTGCTTGGCGCCTTGCTTCGAGGCCTTGGCCGACGAACCGGCGGCGCCCCTGGCCGTGTCGGTGCCGGCGTCCTGCTCGAGGATCGGCAGGCCGGCTGCCTCGGCTGCCGGCGCCTTCCAGACCTGGCCGATCGCCACCGACTTGAGCTTCTTGCGGCCGCCGTACCAGAGGTTCACGAGGCCGCGCGAGAAGAACACGGCCGAGAACATCGAGGTCAGGATGCCGATACAGTGCACGATCGCGAACGCGCGGACCGGGCCCGAGCCGAACGCGAGCAGCGCCAGACCGGCGATCAGCGTGGTCACGTTCGAATCGAGAATGGTGGCCCAGGCGTGCGCGTAGCCCTGCTGGATCGCCACCTGCGGCGCGGCGCCGCTGCGCAGTTCCTCGCGGATCCGCTCGTTGATCAGCACGTTCGAGTCGATCGCCATGCCGAGCGCGAGCGCGATGGCGGCGATACCCGGCAGCGTCAGCGTGGCCTGCATCATCGACAGCGCGGCCACCAGCAGCAGCAGGTTCACCGACAGGCCGATCACCGACACCACGCCGAACAGCATGTAGTACAGCACCATGAACACGGCGATCGCGACGAAGCCCCACACGACCGAATGCACACCCATGCGGATGTTGTCGGCGCCGAGGCTCGGGCCGATCGTGCGTTCCTCGATGATGTCCATCGGCGCGGCCAGCGAACCGGCGCGCAGCAGCAGCGCGAGGTCGGTGGCGGCCTGCGGCGTGGGCTGGCCGGTGATCTGGAAGCGGTCGCCGAGTTCGGACTGGATCGTCGCGACCGTCAGCACCTCGCCCTTGCCCTTCTCGAACAGCACCATCGCCATCGGCTTGCCGATGTTCTCGCGCGACACGTCGCGCACCGCGCGGCCGCCGGGCGCATCGAGGCGGATGTTGACGGACGGGCGCTGGTGATCGTCGAAGCCGACCGACGCGTCGATGATGCGGTCGCCGGTGAAGGTCACCTGCTTGCGCAGCAGCACCGGCGCCTGCGCGCCTTGCGTGAACAGCTCGTCGCCCGGCGGCACCGGGTCGGTCGGGTTCGGATGGAGATTGACCGGATCGGCGAGGCGCGCTTCGAGCGTAGCCGTGCGGCCGATGATGTCCTTCGCCTTCGCGGTGTCCTGCACGCCCGGCAGCTCGACCACGATGCGGTCCTTGCCTTGCTGCTGCAGGATCGGCTCCGACACGCCGAGTTCGTTGACGCGGTTGTGGAGCGTGGTCAGGTTCTGCTTGAGCGCGGCGTCTTCCACCGCGGCCTGCACGGCCGGTGCGAACGTGCCGACCACCTGGTAGCCGCCGCCCGGCTGGGTGGCCCATTGCAGTTCGGTGATCGCGCCCGCGAGATAGCGGCGGGCCTGTTCGGCCGTGTCCTGGTCGGCGAAGTTCGCCACCACCGACAGGTCGACGCGGTTCACGCCGCCGTCGCGGATGCCCTTGTCGCGCAGTTGCGTGCGCGCGTCGGTGGCGTCGGAATCGAGCTTCTTGGTCAGCGCGCCGTTCATGTCGACCTGCAACAGGAAGTGCACGCCGCCGCGCAGGTCGAGGCCGAGATACATCGGCAGCGCGTGCAGGGCGGTCAGCCAGCGCGGCGAGGCGCTTTGCAGGTTCAGGGCGATGACGTATTGCGGATCGCTCTGGTCGCTGTTGAGCGCCTTCTGCAAGAGATCCTTGACGCGAAGCGGGGTGTCGGTGTCCTTCAGGCGCACGCGGATGTTCGCGTTGTTCGCCGAATTGTCGAACGTGATGTCGTCCGGCGCGATCTGCGCGCCCGTGAGCGCGGTCTGCACGTCGGCGAGCGTGCCCGAGTCGATCTTGACCGTGGCCTTGCCGCTCGACACCTGCACCGCCGGCGCTTCGCCGTAGAAGTTGGGCAATGTGTACAGAAGGCCGATCGCGAGCGCGACGACCATCACGACATATTTCCAGATTGGGTAACGATTCATGAGGGGGCCGAACGGGAAAGTTGGCTTGAAAAGCGTCGCGTCCGACCGCTGTGCCGCCCGCGCTTCATGGCGTGGGACGGCCCGGATGCCGGACGCTCGGGGGTACCTCTTACAGCGACTTGATCGTGCCCTTCGGCAGGATCGTCGTCACGGCCGACTTCTGCACCGTGATTTCGGTGCCTTCCGACACTTCGACGCCGACATAGGCTTCGCCGACCTTCGTGACCTTGCCGACCAGGCCGCCGTTCGTCACGACCTCGTCGCCCTTGGCCATGGCGGCGAGCATGTTGCGATGCTCTTTCTGCCGCTTCATCTGCGGACGAATCATGATGAAGTAGAGCACCGCGAACATCAGGACGAGCGGCAGGAAGCTCATCAGGCTTGATTCGGCGCCACCGCCACCGCCGGCGCCTTGCGCGAATGCATTGGAAATGAACGACACCTTGGTCTCTCCGTTGGGGAAAATCAGCAAAATAGCCGGATATTGTACCACCGGCGAAAACCGCGACATCACTGCAAATGCGCTTTGGGATCAAGCAATTAAGCCGATTCGAGGCGGATTACCGTGTTTCGCGAAAGGCGATTGTAATGTGAACGTTAGACGATGCGTGCGAAAAATGCAATCCGGGAGGATCGTCGCGGCATTCGACACCGGTGTGACGAACGCCGCCCGCGACGCATGTTTGGCCTGGCCGGCCGCCCGGCGCTACTCGCGCTGCTCGACGCCGCGTGCGCGATCGGCCGCGAAACGGGCACGGAATGCGTCGAACGTCCCGGTTTCGATCGCTTCGCTGATCTCGCTCATCAGCGTCAGGTAGTAATGCAGGTTGTGGATCGTGTGCAGCTGCGCGCCGAGGATTTCGCCGACGCGATGCAGGTGGTGCAGATACCCGCGCGTGAAATTGCGGCAGGTGTAGCACGAGCAGCTTTCGTCGAGCGGCTTCAGCGAATGCTTGTGGGGGGCGTTGCGGATCTTCACGTCGCCGAAGCGCGTGAACAGCCAGCCGTTGCGCGCATTGCGGGTGGGCATCACGCAGTCGAACATGTCGATGCCGTTCGCCACGCCTTCCACCAGATCTTCCGGGGTGCCCACGCCCATCAGGTAATGCGGCTTGTGCGCCGGCAGCTTCGGGCCGGTGTGACGCAGCACGCGCATCATGTCTTCCTTCGGCTCGCCGACCGACAGCCCGCCGATCGCGTAGCCGTGGAAGTCCAGCTCGGCCAGCCCGGCCAGCGATTCGTCGCGCAGATCCTCGAACATGCCGCCCTGCACGATGCCGAACAGCGCGTTCGGGTTGCCGAGTGCGTTGAACTCGTTCAGCGAGCGCTTCGCCCAGCGCATCGACATGCGCATCGATTCGGTCGCTTCCTTGTGGGTGGTCGGCACGTTGTCGGTGGCGTACGGCGCGCATTCGTCGAACTGCATGACCACGTCCGAATTCAGCACCTTCTGGATCTGCATCGACACTTCCGGCGACAGGAACAGCGTGTCGCCGTTGATCGACGAGGCGAACGTGACGCCGTCCTCGGTGATCTTGCGCAGGTCGCCGAGCGAGAACACCTGGAAGCCGCCCGAATCGGTCAGGATCGGCTTGTTCCAGCCCATGAAGCGGTGCAGGCCGCCGTGCGCGGCGATGGTTTCCAGGCCCGGGCGAAGCCACAGGTGGAACGTGTTGCCGAGGATGATCTGCGCGTGCATCTCGTGCAGCTCGCGCGGCTGCACGGCCTTCACGGTGCCGTAGGTGCCCACCGGCATGAAGATCGGCGTTTCCACCACGCCGTGGTTCAGCGTGACGCGGCCGCGGCGGGCGTGGCCGTCGGTGGCGAGCAGTTCGAATTTGAGCCCGTTCTCGGGCGGGACGTGCGAATGCACGGGTTCGGATTGGCGATCGGTCATCGCGGAACTCCTTGGCTACCGAAGAACAGTTCGGCACTCGTTAGCGGCGCCGCGGCAGGTGCGCCGCGGCGAAATCGAAAGGCGGAAAGCCCGGCTGATTCGGGCGTGTTCGTGCTTACTCGGGTTCGCGGCGCGTCAGCAGCATCGCGTCGCCGTAGCTGAAGAAGCGGTAACGCTCGGCGATCGCGTGGCGATACGCCTCGCGGATCGTCTCGACGCCCGCGAACGCCGACACCAGCATCAGCAGCGTTGACTTCGGCAGATGGAAGTTCGTGACGAGCCGGTCCACCACGCGGAAGCGATAGCCCGGCGTGATGAAGATGTCGGTTTCGGCGCGGGTGGCGGCGAGCGACCGGCCGGCGGCGTCGGCGTCGCGCGCGACCGCTTCGAGCGCGCGCATCGAGGTGGTGCCGACCGCGATCACGCGACCGCCGCGCGCGCGCGTGGCGGCGATCTGCGCGACCAGCGCGTCGGTCAGTTCGTACCACTCGCTGTGCATCTTGTGCTCGGCGATGTCGTCGACGCGCACCGGCTGGAACGTGCCCGCGCCGACGTGCAGCGTGAGCGTGGCGGTTTCCACGCTGCGCGCGCGCAGCGTGGCGAGCAGCGCATCGTCGAAATGCAGGCCGGCGGTGGGCGCGGCGACCGCGCCGGGATTGCGGGCGAATACCGTCTGATAGCGCGTTTCGTCGGTTGCGTCGGGATCGTGCTCGATGTACGGCGGCAGCGGCAGGCGGCCGTGCTGCTCGATCAGCGTCAGGCAATCCTCGGGGAAGTGCAGCGTGAAGAACGGCTCGACGCGCTCGCCGACCGTCACGTCGAACGCATCGGCCAGCCGCAGCGTGGTGCCGGTCACGGGGCTCTTGCTGGCGCGGATCTGCGCCAGCGCCGTGCGCGGGCGGGTGATGCGCTCGACCAGCACCTCGATGCGGCCGCCGCTGGCCTTCTGGCCGAAGAAGCGGGCCTTCAGCACCTTGGTGTCGTTGAACACGAGCAGATCGCCCGCGCGGATGCAATCGGGCAGCTCGGTGAAGCGGCGGTCGGTGAGGCGCGCCGGGCTGGCGCTGCCGTCCACCTCGAGCAGGCGGCTCGCGCTGCGCTCGGCGAGCGCGGTTTGCGCGATCAGCTCGGGCGGCATATCGAAATCGAAATCGGAAAGCTTGAACATGAGAAATGGGGGCGAAGCGGCGCGGGCACTGCGTCATCGCCGACGCGAGCCGCTATGATGGCGGGGTAGCGCGGCTCGCGGGCGCCGCCCGATCGGGCGACGTCAAAGCCGTATTGTACTTGCTTGTCCCTTGCGAAAACCCGATCCGATGCCTGTACCCGCCCGCCGCTCCGTTTCCGTCGATGCCGGCGCCGATGCCGATTCCGGCAATGCGCCCACGCACGACGAGGCGCGGCCCGCGCCGCGCGCCCGTACGCCGCGCCGCGCCGCCGACGGGCGGCTTGCCGCGCCGGCTGTCGCGGCGACCGACATGTCGCGCACGGGAACGGGCGAGGCCGACGCATCGATCGAAGGCGACGCCGCGCCGCAGCCGGCCAAACGCGGGCGCAAGAAGGCGGTGCCGGCCGACGGCGATCGGGGCGAGGCCGCGGATGCCGCGGGCAAGGGCGGCGAGAAAGCCGCCAAGGCTGCCCCGAAGGTCGTCAAGACCGCCGACAAGCTCGCCAAGCTCGGCCTCACGCGCTCGATCGATCTCGTGCTGCATCTGCCGATGCGCTACGAGGACGCAACCACGCTGACGCCGATCCGCGAGCTGTTGCCCGGCGAGATCGCGCAGACCGAAGGCGTGGTGTACGACAACGGGGTCGCGTTCCGACCGCGCCGCCAGTTGCTGGTGCGGCTGCGCGACGACGACGGCGCGGAACTGGTGCTGCGCTTCCTGAATTTTTACGGCTCGCAGGTCAAGCAGATGGCGGTCGGCCAGCGGCTGCGCGTGCGCGGCGACATCCGCGGCGGCTTTTTCGGGCTGGAAATCGTGCATCCGGCGGTGCGCGTGGTCGACGCGGACACGCCGCTCTCGCAGGTGCTCACGCCCGTTTACCCGAGCACGGACGGCGTGTCGCAGGCCTATCTGCGCAAGGCGATCGACAACGCGCTCACGCGCACGCCGCTGCCCGAGCTGCTGCCGCCCGACGTCGAGGCCGCCTATCTGCGACCGCTCGGCGTGCCAGCGCTGGCCGACGCGGTGCGTCAGCTGCATCACCCGAGCGTCGAATCGGACGAAACGGCGCTGATCGACGGCACGCATCCGGCCTGGACCCGCATCAAGTTCGACGAACTGCTCGCGCAGCAGCTGTCGCTCAAGCGCGCCCACGAGGAGCGCCGCACGCGCGCCGCGCCGGCCATGCCGCGCAGCACCGCGGCCGATGCCGGCTCGCTGGTCGCGCGGCTGCTCGCGGCGCTGCCGTTCTCGCTGACCCAGGCGCAGACGCGCGTGGTCGACGAAATCGCCACCGATCTGACCATGCCGCACCCGATGTCGCGGCTGCTGCAGGGCGACGTCGGCAGCGGCAAGACGGTGGTGGCGGCGCTGGCCGCCGCGCAGGCGATCGACGCCGGCTACCAGGCGACGCTGATGGCGCCCACCGAAATCCTGGCCGCACAGCACGCGCGCAAGCTGCGGGGCTGGCTGGAGCCGCTCGGCGTGACGGTGGCGTGGCTCGCCGGCAGTCTGAAGGCGAAGGAGAAGCGCTCGGCGATCGAGGCCGCCGCGCTCGGCACCGCGCAGCTCGTGATCGGCACCCACGCGATCATTCAGGACACCGTCGAATTCAAGCGGCTCGGCCTCGTGATCGTGGACGAACAGCACCGCTTCGGCGTGGCGCAACGGCTCGCGCTGCGCGCCAAGGCCGGCGGGCCGGCCGGCTTCCAGCCGCATCAGCTGATGATGTCGGCCACGCCGATCCCGCGCACGCTGGCGATGACCTATTACGCCGATCTCGAGGTGTCGACCATCGACGAGCTGCCGCCCGGTCGCACGCCGATCGTCACCAAGCTGGTGGCCGACGCGCGCCGCGAGGAAGTGATCGGTCGCGTGCGCGACGCGGCGCTCGGCGGCCGGCAGGGCTACTGGGTCTGCCCGCTGATCGAGGAGAGCGAGACGCTGCAGCTGCAGACCGCCGTCGAAACCTACGAGACGCTCGCGGCGGCGCTGCCCGGCGTCAACGTCGGGCTGGTGCACGGCCGGCTCTCGCCGCTCGAGAAGGCCACTGTGATGGAGGCGTTCTCGCGCAACGAGGTGCAGTTGCTGGTGGCGACCACCGTGATCGAAGTGGGCGTGGACGTGCCGAACGCGTCGCTGATGGTGATCGAGCATGCCGAGCGCTTCGGCCTCGCGCAATTGCACCAGTTGCGCGGTCGGGTGGGGCGCCGCACCGCCGCGTCGGCCTGCGTGCTGATGTACAGCGGCCCGCTGTCGATCGCCGGCCGCGCGCGGCTGAAGACCATGCGCGAAACCAACGACGGCTTCGAGATCGCCCGCCGCGATCTCGAAATCCGCGGCCCCGGCGAATTCCTCGGGGCGCGGCAATCGGGCGCAGCGATGCTGCGCTTCGCCGACCTGGAGCAGGACGGCTGGCTGATCGACCCGGCGCGCGAGGCTGCCGGCGCGCTGATCGCGCATCATCCCGACGTCGTCACGCAGCACCTCGCGCGCTGGCTCGGCGCGCGCGAGCAATTCCTGAAGGCCTGACATCGCTCGGCGCCAGCGGTGGCCTGACGGCGCGGTGTCGTGTCGCAGACGGCCGCCGTTCAGCGCCTCGCTTGCCGACATTAAACGGGGGGCGAACTATTCCCGCGAAGAACGCTGGCGAAACCGCGCTATCCGGTGTATAAATTAAAACTATCGTTTGCATTCCCGTGATTGACCAAAATGACGCTTACTGAACTGAAGTACATCGTCGCCGTCGCCCGCGAGCGGCATTTCGGCCGAGCCGCCGAAGCGTGCTTCGTGAGCCAGCCGACGCTGTCGGTTGCGATCAAGAAGCTAGAGGACGAGCTGAACGTGCAGATTTTCGAGCGCGGCGCGAGCGAAGTGAGCGTGACGCCGATCGGCGACCAGATCGTCACGCAGGCGCAGCGCGTGCTCGAACAGACCTTCGCCATCAAGGAAATCGCCAAGCAGGGCAAGGATCCGCTGGTCGGTCCGTTCCGGCTCGGCGTGATCTACACGATCGGGCCGTACCTGCTGCCCACGCTCGTCAAGCAGATGATCCAGCGCGTGCCGCAAATGCCGCTGATGCTGCAGGAGAACTACACGCTGAAGCTGCTCGAGCTGCTCAAGCAGGGCGAGATCGACGCGGCCATCATGGCGCTGCCGTTCCCCGAAACCGGCCTGATGGTGCGTCCGCTGTACGACGAGCCGTTCGTGGTGGCGCTGCCGTCGAGCCATCCGTGGTCGAAGCGCCGCAAGATCGACGCCGCCGATCTCAAGCAGGAAACCATGCTGCTGCTCGGCAACGGCCATTGCTTCCGCGATCACGTGCTCGGCGTGTGCCCCGAGCTGATGCACTTCTCGCAGACGGCCGACGGCATCCAGAAGACCTTCGAAGGCTCGTCGCTGGAAACCATCCGCCACATGGTGGCGAGCGGGGCGGGCATCACGGTGCTGCCGCGCATGTCGGTCAGCGAAGTGGGGCCGCTCGCCAGCAACACCGATTCGGATCTGCTGTCCTACGTGCCGTTCGACGAGCCGGTGCCCGATCGCCGCGTGGTGCTGGTCTGGCGCAAGAGCTTCACGCGGATGCCGGTCATCGACGCGATCAGCGAGGCGATCGCCGCCTGCGATCTGCCGGGCGTGGCCAAGCTCGACATGCCCGCCACGCTGAACTGAGCGGCCGAGCCGGACCGCAGGCGCGAGCCGACCGGGGTGCGGGTTGCCCCGGTTTTGTTTTGTCTATCGTTTATATAAATTCTATTGAATTTACTTAATCGATAGCATTTTCTATGATGGCATCCATGGACTGACGCAGCGGTGGCCGATTCGCCGCCTGGGCCGGCCTGGACCGGAACGCCGGTCCTCCGCATCCCGCCAGCCGAACCCGGAGCCGCCATGAATCGACCCTCGCCGCAGCACGACGCCGAACGCGCGGCCCATTTCACGCGTGCGCTGGTCCGGCAGCTTCGCCCGCTGGCCGTCGCGTATTTCGCGAACCGCCTGCTCGGCGCCTGAACCCATTCGATTCGAAGGAGAACGTACCATGCAGATCGCCCGTCTCGTTTCCGCGCCTGCCGCCGCCCAAGCCACCGCTGTCGTCAACCGCGCGGCCACCTCGGCGTTTCGCCAGACCTTCGGTTTCGCCATCACGTTCGCCGGCGTGCTGACGCTCGCCGCGCAGGCGATGGCGCACCTGAACGGCGCCTGAGCGCGGCGCCGACGGCCTTATCCGTCCCCGTCAAGCGTTCTAGGCTACACTGGGCCGCGCTTGGGTCGCCCGGTTCAGGCAGCACGAGCGGGCGGTCCCGAGGCGGTTCAAGCCGGTTCAACTCATCGACAAGGAGTCAGCAACATGGCCAAAAAAGCAATGCAACGCAGATCAACATCGGCATCGGCGACAAGGACCGCAAGAAGATTGCGGACGGCCTGTCGCGGCTGCTGGCCGATACGTTCTCGCTGTACCTGAAGACGCACTACTTCCACTGGAACGTGACCGGCCCGATGTTCAACACGCTGCACCTGATGTTCGAGGACCAGTACAACGAACTCTGGCTCGCGGTGGATGCCGTGGCCGAACGGATCCGCACGCTGGGCGTGGTCGCGCCGGGCACCTACGGCGATTTCGCGAAGCTGACGGTGGTGCCGGAAGCGTCGGGCGTGCCGGTCGCGTAAGACATGATCCGCCAGCTCGTGGAAGGGCACGAAGCCGTCACGCGCACCGCGCGCGAGATCTTCCCCGATGCCGCTTCGGCCAGCGACGAGCCGACCGCCGATCTGCTGACGCAACGCATGCAGATCCACGAAAAGACCGCCTGGATGCTGCGCTCGCTGCTGCAATAAGCCGGCGCGGCCGTTCGCGCGGCTCGAGGCCTTCCGCATCGGCGGGAGGTTTTTTGGCTCTCTTGAAATTTGAGTGGGTGAAAAGGGCCGACGGGGTACGAAAACCTACGTCGCAAAACGGTGTCTTCCCGCCCCTAGCCCCGCCCCAAGGCGGGGAAGTCCTCGCCGCCGGACGGGCTCGGGGGCCAGGCGGCGCAAGGCTTTGCCTGGCCCGAGGCCTCAAGCGTGCTCGTAGATTTCTCCGCATCAAGGGTTCGCTGCGCCGGGCTTCGCCCGCCCTTGACCCGGAAAAATCCACCCACTCGAAATTCAAGAGAGGCACATTTGTCCGGCCGGCCCGAGATCCGGTCGGACTTTCTGCCGCAGATGCCAGCGGCGGAAATAGTCTTTTTCATTCACGCCAGCGCAAACATTGCTGACGCACCGTTTCGTTCAGCGATTTTTCCTGCTTGAAGACGGTGCGCAACCACGACGCATCGTTCACGCGCGCCTTCGCGAGCGCGCCGATTTCGTCGAGCGCCGCGCGCGAGCCGAGCGCGGTCGCGTGCGGCGCGAGACGGTCGAGCGTATCGAGGATGTCTTCGGCGATGGTGCGCCGCTCGCTCGTTTGCGGATTCACGCAGGTGCCATCCAGACCGAAACGGCAGGCCTCGAAGCGGTTGAACGTGTAGACCAGATAATCGTCTTCCGAAAGCTTGAGCGGCTTGTCGAGCAGCAGGTAGCGCGCGAGCGTCTGGATGTAGCAGGCGATCGCCGCGGCGCGATCGACCGACAGCGGCGTGTCCATCACGCGCACCTCGATCGTGCCGAAGCCCGGCTTCGGACGGATATCCCAGTAGAAATCCTTCATGCTGTTGACCACGCCCGTGTTGACCATCTTCGAGAAGTACTCCTCGAAGCCGTCCCAGGTCAGCGTGTACGGCGCGCGTCCCGACATCGGGAACGCGAACACCGAATTCAGGCGTGCAGAATGAAATCCGGTGTCCACGTTCTGCACGTACGGCGACGACGCCGACAGCGCAATGAAGTGCGGAATGTAGCGCGACATCGAATGCAGCAGGAACAGCGCGCTGTCGGCATCGGGGCAGCCGATGTGCACGTGCTGCCCGAACACCGTGAACTGCTTGGCCAGATAGCCGTACAGCTCGGACAGATACTGGAAGCGCGGCGCGTCGTAGATCTGCCGGTCGCTCCATTGCTGGAACGTGTGCGTGCCGCCGCCGGCGAGGCCCACGTTCAGCTGGTCGGCCACCTTCACGAGCACGTCGCGGATCGTGCGCAGTTCGTCGAGCGCCTGATCGTGCGAATGGCAGATGCCGGTCGACAGCTCGATCATGCTCTCGGTGATTTCCGGCGTGATGTTGCCGGGATGCGGCTCGTGCTCGATCAGCCGCATCAGGTCCGACGCCGCTTTGGTCAGGTCGTAGTTGTGCGTGTTGACGATCTGGATTTCCAGCTCGACGCCGAACGTGAACGGCTCGGAATTGTTGAAGGTTTCGAGTGCCATGGCGACTTCCGGATAACGTGTTGGGTGCCGCCGCAGCGTCGACCGCGGCGGCGCCGATCAGCTTTCGTCGCGGCGCTCGCCCACCGCCGACAGGCTGCGATAGACGAAGGCCGGGCCGACGAGCTGCAGCAGCACGATCGAACACATCACGACCGCGCGCAGGTGCGGATCGAAGTTCGGATACATCTGATAGGTGTCGTCGACGAGCAGGTAGGCCAGCGCCGACATCGGCGCGAGCGACAGGCCGAGCGCCACGCCCTGCTTCACGTTGATGCCGCTCTTCTTCGCGAACGCCGCCACGCCGATCAGCTTGGCGACGATGCGCGTGGCGATCAGCGCCAATGCGATCAGCCCGCCGGTGGCGAGGTCGTGCCAGGTGAACGAGGTCAGCGTCAGCACGAACAGGATGACGGTCAGCAGCCAGCCGGCCGTGCCGAAATGCTCGGGCCAGAGCTGCGGGCGCACTTCGAGATTCTTCACGACGATGCCGGCCAGCAGCAGCGTCAGCACGGTCGACAGCTTGAGCGCCTGGGCGATCGCGATCGCCAGCACCACCAGGCCGAACAGCGCGACGAACGAATGCTCGTCGCGCATGGCCGGCGCAATGTGGCGGAACAGGTAATTGCAGGCGCGCGCGAGCAGGTACGCGAGGATCATCGAGCCGGCGATCAGATACAGCGGCTGCAGGATCGTCGCGAACACGTTGCCGTATTCCTCCTGGTGCAGCCAGCTCGTCAGCAATTTCGTCAGGACCACCGAATACATGCTGTTGAGCGCGGTCAGCGTCAGCAGCCGCTGCGAGACCTGCCCTTCCGCGCGCAGTTCGGTCTTCAACTGGATCGCCATGGCCGGCGACGTGGCCACGGCGATCGCGGCCAGCACGATCGACACCATTGCCGGCACGTTCAGCACGAGCAGCACAGTCAGCACCAGCGCGAACGTCAACGTGGCTTCGGCCACGCTGGTGGTGATCAGCCAGGGGTTGCGGCGGATCCAGCGCAGGTCGAGCCGGCTGCCGAGTTCGAACAGCAACAGGCCGAGCGCGACGTTGATCAGGAGGCGCGCGGTGTCACTGGTGCTGGCGTCGATCGCGCCGAATCCGGTCGAGCCGGCGATCAGGCCGATCACGGCATAGCCGGTGACGCGCGGCAGGCGCCACGCGCGGTAACAGAGTTCGCCACACAGGCCCGCCGCGAACAGCGCGATGCCGGCCCAGAACACGGCGTCGGGCACGAGCGGCCAATTCGGTAGAAACGAGAATGCCGACTTCATCGAGCTGAACTCTCCTATACGAAGGCAACCGGCTGCGACGCTGGGTCGAGCGTGTCGAACGAAATGGCGCGCTGGCTTGGCTGGTTGCCCCGTTGTTGTGTGCTGGATCAGGGCGTCAGGACACGGGATTTCCCGATTCGCGGCGCGTGAGGATGCCGCCCGGGAGATGGCCGATCTGACTGCCGGCCTGGCGTGATGGAAACAGCGCGATCTCTCATCCTCAGATTCCGATTCGCTTGAACTGTTCCTGCTGTGCTGCACCGGTGGCATCTTGGTACAGCGCGGTGGTGTCCGATTGTGCCACATCTATTTCGCACCGGATCGGATTTATCCGAGGCCTGGCCGCCGCTGGCGGGCATGGATTTATAACCACAGGTTTACCTGTATGTATACGTAGTAGAAGTTAACAAAGCATCGATTTTCTGTGGATAACCCCGGTAAACCTCACAAATTCATGGGCTTGCCGAACTCATAAACCCCCGCACAGCCTGTGCGCTCGCACAGCGATTCACAGAACAACTTTTGCTGTGCTGTGCGGCGACCTCAAGTTACCCCGGTTACGTCCACTGTGGTTACACAGAGAACTCACGGGGAATCTACGTGCTTATCCACAGAGTGCGGTGGATAAGCTGCCCCGCACAGGCGTCGTTTTCGTGACGGCTGTGCCGGATCGGGCTGAAGCGAACGGATATCGGTGAAGTTGGAAAGGCTGTGGCGGTGTCCCATTCGTAGTTGAAGGTTGGGACGGCGGGGTTTCATAGATTAGGCAGACTTCCGATCACGGTCAACGCGTTTTTCGAGTGATCGATGCAGGGCGACGGCGAGGATCCAGAGGTCGTT
>WNEB01000119.1 GCA_009914575.1 Burkholderia gladioli | reverse complement strand
CCGCTCGCAACAGTGCCTGCTGCCTGAACTCCAGGCTGAACTCCTGCCCCTTTCTGCCTGCCTTGCTCTTGGTCATCGTCCACCTCCTATTGCGATAGTTAATCGCTTATAGGGGTGTCCGTGAAACGTGGGCAAGATCACTCGAAGCCGAGGGGCTTTTTAGGACCGTCAGGCGCGACTCTCATCGTGGCGCGGGGAGTGATCCCCACAACGACGCCGGATAGATTTAGGCAAGCCAACCACAGCATCGAAGCTCAGTGTTGCAAAAACGGGGGCCATAGATTTTTTATATCTGCCCCGTGCTGGCCGGGGTTCAGTGCTGCTGATGCTGGGCGCGCGTCTTGCGCACCACCATCCAGCGCGGCACGCGGAACCGCACGATGCTGACGTACAGCCACACGTAGGCGAACACGAACACCAGCACGAAGGCGAACAGGTGCACGGTGTGCCGCCAGAACAGCGTGGCCGGAATCACGGCGATCAGGCACAGCAGCCACAGGTAGGGCGAGGTCAGCGAATTGCGGCGCGTCAGCTCGTGCGCGGCGCGCGTGCCCACGGCCCAGCGCATCAGCCGCTTGTAGACGAGCATGTGCAGGTGCACGCCGTCGGGAATGCCCGGCGAGATGCCGCGCACGAACTTCTTCCGGTAGATCGAGAAGCAGGTCTCGAAGATCGGATACATGAACAGCAGCACCGGGTACCAGGCCGACACCTCGCGATGGCGCATCACGAGCAGGATCGACAGTTCGCCGAGCATGAAGCCGATGAGGTACGCGCCGCCGTCGCCGAGGAAGATCAGGCCGGCCGGGAAATTCCAGATGAAGAAGCCCATGATCGCGCCCATCATCAGCAGCGAGGCCGACAGCACAATCGGCTCCGACACCTGGAACGACACGTAGGCGAGCGAGGCGAACATCATGAACGCGACCATCGAGGCGAGGCCGTTGAAGCCGTCGATGATGTTGACGGCGTTGGCGAGCGCGGCCACGGCCAGCACGGTCACGACGGCCGAAATTGCCGTGTAGCCGAGCAGGAAATCGAGCGGCGGCACGCTGATGCGCGTGATCGCCACGCCCACCAGCGCGAACGCGATCGCGGCGGCGGCCATCGTGCAGAGCAGGCGCGCGCGGCGACACTTTCTTGGTCAGATCCTCGATCAGCCCCGAGCCGAACGCCGGGATGCCGCAGGCGGCGAGGCCCGCGATGCTGCCGGCGATGGTCGGGTAACGCATCGCGAGCGGCACGCAGCCGATCAGCAGGCCGGCTACGATGCCGAGCCCGCCCACGCGCGGCACCGGATGCGCATGGAATTTCTGCACGCCGGCCAGATCGTGGTCGATCGAGAATTTCTCGTGCAGATGCGCATAGCGAATGATGAGCAGCGTGACGAGCAGGGAGGCGAGAAACGCGACGGCGAAGCTGAGCATGGACGGGCCGGGAACCGAGGCAGGGGCGAATCGGCATGGACCGGAATTCGAGCCAGCGGATTATACCGGAGCGCCGTGCGCCGCCTATAGCCGGCCGGAGCTTGCGTTTTCCTTATTCGACAAGGACTTGCGGGCGATGGCGGCGGCGGGGCGGGATCGTCGTTTCGCCTCGTTTCGTCAAACGAAAAGCCCGGCGCGGCGAACCCTTGATGCGGAAAAATCTACGAGCACGCTTGAGGGCTCTGGCCAGGCAAAGCCTTGCGCCGCCTGGCCCCCGAGCCCGTCCGGCGGCGAGGACTTCCCCGCCTTGGGGCGGGGCTAGGGGTGGGAAGATACCGTTTTGCGACGTAGGTTTTCGTACCCCGGCGGCCCTTTTCACCCACTCAAATTTCAAGAGAGCCAAAAGCCCCGCCGGAGCGGGGCTTTCGACAGGCGGTTCGAGCCGGGCTTTCGCCGCTCGGGCTCAGGCAAACCCGCGCGGGTTCCGTTCCTGCCAGCGCCAGTGATCGGCGCACATCCGCTCGATGCCGTACTCGGCCTGCCAGCCGATCAGCTCGGCGGCGCGCGCCGGGTTCGCGTAGCACTCGCCGACGTCGCCGGGGCGGCGCACCACGATTTCGTAGGGCACCTTGCGACCGCTCGCGGCCTCGAACGCGCGAATAATGTCGAGCACGCTGTAGCCGTGGCCGGTGCCGAGATTGACGACGAAGCTCGCGTCGCGCTGCTTCAGCGCGTCGAGCGCCTTCAGGTGGCCGCGCGCCAGATCGACCACGTGGATGTAGTCGCGCACGCCGGTGCCGTCGGGCGTTGGGTAGTCGTTGCCGAACACGCGCAGTTTTTCGAGCTTGCCGACGGCGACCTGCGCGACGTACGGCATCAGGTTGTTCGGCAGGCCGACCGGATCCTCGCCGATCAGGCCGCTTTCGTGCGCGCCGACCGGGTTGAAGTAGCGCAGCGTGGCGATCCGCCACGACGGATCGGAAATCTCGACGTCGCGCAGGATCTGCTCGGCGATCAGCTTGGTCTGGCCGTACGGGTTGGTGGCCGACAGCGGGAACGATTCGTCGATCGGCGAGCGCTCGGGCACGCCGTACACGGTGGCCGACGAACTGAACACAAAGTGCTTGACGTCGCGCGCGCGCATCACGTTGAACACGGCCAGCAGGCTGTCGAGGTTGTTGCGGTAATACTCGACCGGCTTCGCGACCGATTCGCCCACCGCCTTCAGCGCGGCGAAGTGGATCGCGACCGTGATCGGATGCGCGTCGAACACCTTGCCGAGCGCGGCTTCGTCACAGGCGTCGATCTGGTGGAACGCGGGCGCGCGCCCGGCGATCTTCGCGATCCGTTCGACGGCCTCGCGTTTGCTGTTGACCAGGTTGTCGACGATCACGACGTCGTAGCCGTTGCCGAGCAGTTCGACGACCGTGTGCGAGCCGATGAAGCCCGCACCGCCCGTCACGAGGATCGTGCCCTTGTTGCTCATTGCGTTGCCCTCCCTCAGAGTGCCGTGCCGGTCAGGGCACGGATGGTTTCCCGATAGCGATCGACGACGTTCGCTTCGTCGAATTCTCTCAATACTTTCTCGCGGCCGCGCTCGCCCATCGCGCGGCGCGCGTCGGTCGGCAGATCGAGCATGGCCGCCATTTTTTCGGCCAGGCTCGCGTTGTCGCGCGCCGTGCAGAGCAGGCCGGTTTCGCCGTCGGCCACCACGTCGCGGCAGCCCGGCACGTCGGTGGCGACGATCGGCCGGCACATCGCCGAGGCTTCCATCAGCGTACGCGGCACGCCCTCGCGATACGAGGGCAGCACCACGCAGTCGACCGCCTCGATGTGCGGGCGCACGTCGTGCGCCTCGCCAAGATACTCGATCGCGCCTTCTCGCACCCATTCGTCGAGATAGGTCTGCGACACGGCGCTCGGGTTGTCCACGCCCACCGGGCCGAGCAGCGCGAAGCGCGCGTGCGGATAGCGCGGCTTCAGCGCGTGCGGATAGCGCGGCTTCAGCGCGCGCGCGGCATCGACATATTCGCGCACGCCCTTGTCCCACAGCAACCGGCCGATCAGCACGAACGTATAGGTGTCGCGCTCGGGCAGCGGCGCGGGCGCGAATTGCGCGATGTCCACGCCTTCGCCGTGCAGCAGCCGCGCGCGTTCGGGATGCGCGAGCAGGCGCTGTGCTTCGAACGTGGCGAGATCGTCGCGGTTCAGGAACCACACCTCGCGCGGGAAGCGGAACGCGAACCGCGGTACAGCAGCTTGGCGATGCTCGCCGCGCGGCTCTCGCGGATGAACACGTAGCCGAGGCCGGTGGTTACCGCCACCGACGGCGTGCGCGCGAGCCAGGCCGCGATCGAGCCGTAGATGTTCGGCTTGATCGTGTAATGGAACACGAGGTGCGGGCGGATCGTGCGGTAGTGGCGCCGCATCGCGGCCAGCATGCGCAGGTCCTCCACCGGATCGGTGCCCTTCGAGTCGACTGGCAACGCGATGTAGCGGCAGCCCATCTGTTCGAGCGGCTCGACGGTGCGGTCGCGCGGCGCGAGCACGGTCACCTTCGGCGCCGCTCGCCACGAGCATCCGGATCAGCCCGTGACGATAGGTATGGATCGCCCAGGCGGTATTGCAGACGAGAACGATGCGCAGCGCGGAAACGGAACTCATGTCGAAGCGATGAAAGGGAAACGGGGCGCGCGCCTCAGGCGGCGCGGCGCGAGACGAACGAGCGGCGCTTGAGCTTGTGCAGCAGCGAATACGGCGTGACGAGGCGCAGCAGATATTTCGCCAGGCCGCACCAGTCGTAGGGGTTGCGCACGTCGAGATAGCGGATCACGAGCGCCAGCGTCGACTGGATCTGCCGGCGGTGCCTGGTGGCGCTGATGCCGCCTTCGTTCAGTTCGTAATATAGGCCGAGTTCCGGCAGGTTCGCGCAATCGTAGCGTTCCATTAAGCGCAAAAAATGCCTCTCTTGAATTTCGAGTGGGTGGATTTTTCCGGGTCAAGGGCGGGCGAAGCCCGGCGCAGCGAACCCTTGATGCGGAGAAATCTACGAGCACGTTTGAGGGCTCGGGCTAGGCAAAGCCTTGCGCCGCCTGGCCCCCGAGCCCGTCCGGCGGCGAGGACTTCCCCGCCTTGGGGCGGGGCTAGGGGTGGGAAGATACCGTTTTGCGACGTAGGTTTTCGTACCCCGGCGGCCCTTTTCACCCACTCAAATTTCAAGAGAGCCAAAAAAATGTCGAGATCCGTCGGCGGTGTCAGCATGAACAGCGGGCGGCCGTCGCGCGCGATCACCTGGGTCCAGGTGCCGACGCAGGCCACGCGCGGGTGCGCCGCCAGGAACGCGCGCTGCTTGACTAGCCGCTGCGGCGCGGCCAGATCGCCCGCATCGATGCGCGCTGCGTAGCGGAAGCCGCGCGCGGCCAGCGCGCGCTCGATGCCGCCGTTTTGCGGCATGCGCAGCACCTCGATGCGCAGGCCCGCATGTCGGCCCGGCGCGACGGGCGGCGTGCTGCCGTCGTCCACCACCAGCACGTGCACGGGCGCCGGCTCGTCGAACGAGGCGAGCGTGCGTTCGAGATCCTCGTGGCCGTTGTAGGCGGGAATCAGCACCGTGATCTTGCCCCTGATTTACGGACACCTATCTAAGCGACATTGGCCAGCTCGTACTGCTCTGGGCTGAGGTAGCCCAGGGTCGAGTGCAGCCGGATCCGATTGTAGTCAACCTCAATGTAGTAAAACACATGAGCCTTGGCCTGCTCCCGTGTGGCGAGGTGTTCACCATGGATGGCCTCGACCTTCAGACTGTGGTTCCAACTCTCCATTGCTGCGTTGTCGTAGCAGTTGCCTCTGGCACTCATGCTGGCGATCAAAGCGTATTGCTCCAACAGGGCGCGGTGCTCGCGCGAGCAGTATTGGCTACCACGGTCAGTATGCACGATCACTCCCCGAGGCCGCTTGCGGGCAGGAGCTATTGTCGAATCTGGTGTACGGCGGTCGCGACGGGAATTTGAAAAGGCGGTGGCGGTTTAGCTGAGAATGTTGCTTGTCGTGAGCACAACCAGCGAACCCTGAGTGATCCGGAAACCAGCCACCATGAAGAAGACTACGAAAGAAGCGACCAGCAGTAAAGCAGAAACGAAGAGCGTGCTCGACGAGCTGATCCAACAGGGCGCGCGGCAGATTATTCAGCAGGCAGTCGAAGCGGAGCTTGCAACGATGCTCGAGCAGTACAG
>WNEB01000118.1 GCA_009914575.1 Burkholderia gladioli | reverse complement strand
CAGCCAAGTACCGGCCCGAGTTCCCGGCACACGGCTTTGCCGATCTGGACGCCGCGCGGCAATGGTCGATGCGCTTCGTGCACGGGTACAACAACGAACATCGGCACAGCGGCATCCGTTACGTCACGCCGGCGCAGCGACATGCTGGCGAGGATGTCGCGATTCTGGCCGCACGGCATGAAGTGTATCTGGCGGCCCGCGAACGCCATCCGGCCCGCTGGTCGGGCCAGACACGCAATTGGACGCCGCTCGGCACCGTCGCGCTCAACCCGGAGCGCGACGCAATCGTCCACGAGACCGGAATCAGGGTTCGTAAGCAGGCTGAAGTTGCATGACAGAGGCGACAACTACCTTGACGCGCACCGGCGTTCAACTTCCTAGACGCCTGCGCACTGTCGCTGCCCTGCCATCCGCGCGATACGGCGCCGGTCGGGCTGATGCTCGCGGCCGCGCCGCATCGCGACAACGCGTTGCTGGCGATCGGGCACGCCGTCGAGGCGGTGCTGGCGACGATCCGCTGAGCGCCGGGCGGTCGCGGCCGGGCAAGGCAATGCAAAAGAGCGCGGCCCTGACACGCGCCTGACCGGGCCGCCAGCCTTGCCCCGAATCGGTGCGTTCGCGTATTCGACGGCCCGAACGGCGCGCCCGTTTGCGCTAAAATCCGACGACTCCATTTTCGGGACCGACCACCGATGAACGATTTCTCGCTGTCGCTGTCGCTGCGCCGCGAGCGACGCCTCCTGACGCTGCTCGGCGTCGTCTGTGTCGCGCTGCTGGCCGGCGCGCTGTATCTCCAGATCCTCAAGGGCGAGGATCCGTGCCCGCTGTGCATCATCCAGCGCTACTTCTTCGCCGCGATCGCGATCTTCTCGTTCCTCGGCACCGGCCTGCGCAGCTGGCGCAGCCTTGCGGTAATCGAGGCGCTGATCCTGATCTCGACCGCGGCCGGCGCGGGCACCGCGTTCCATCACTGGCAGATCCAGCTCCATCCGGGCTTCAGCTGCGGCTTCGACACGTTGCAGCCGATCGTCGACAGCCTGCCGCCCGCCACGTGGTTCCCGGTCATGTTCAAGGTGGCCCGCCTGTGCGAAACGCTCTACCCGCCGATCTTCGGGATCCTGCTGCCAGGCTGGGCCGCGATCGGCTTCGCTGCGATCTTCGTGCTGGTGGCCGCCGGCCTGATCCGCAACCGTCGCCGCATCGCGCGCGGGCCTGACCCGACACGCGACTCGGCGTAAACACGCAAGCCTTGCCGGGGCGCCCCCCGCCCCGTTCTCCCTGCCCGCCGCGCACGCACCGCGGTCGCACCGTGCCGATGCCCCGCCGGCGCTGCGTCGGCGGCCATCGCCGCCCGCCGTCCGCGCCCTCCCGCCCCGCGACGTACTACGATCAACATGATAGCCACCGAATAGCCCGCATCAGCCAGGGAAAATATTTCCCGGTTTTTGCGGTGCTATCTTGAAAAACGGATGGCGATCTACGTGCGCGAGGCGGAAGTCCTCGGTGCTTGTCGACCCTGCGTAACGCGCGCCTGATCCGCAATGTCCTGTTATCGACCATGACAACGCAAACCATCCGTATACGCCCTCGCGGCGCCGTGTTCCACGCGCGCCGCTCCCGCCCGAACCGGTCGTCCGATGCCGCGCGCCAGGCCGCGCCATGGAAACCTGGCTCACCGATGTTCAACTCCTGATCGCGCACGGCGAAGCGGCCGTGCTGGTGACGGTCGCGCGCGCCGAAGGCTCGGTGCCGCGCGAGGCCGGCACCAAGATGCTCGTCACGCGCGACACCGCACGCCATACGATCGGCGGCGGCCATCTCGAATGGAAGGCGATCGAGATCGCGAGGCATCTGCTCAAGGACGGCTCGCACCTGCCCCACGCGCGCCGCCTCGAACGGCTGCCGCTCGGCCCGAGCCTCGGCCAGTGCTGCGGCGGCGCCGTGACGCTGGCGTTCGAGCGGCTCGACATCGCCGATCTCGGCTGGATCACGTCGCTGGCCAAGCGCGTGGCGGTCGGCAGCGCCACCGTGCGCAGCATCGCGTTCGGTCCCACGCCGGACCCGGTGAGCTCAGCGAACCCGAATCGGACGTGACGCGCGCCGACTGCCTGCTCTGGACCACCGGCGACGTCTCGCTGATGACCGAGACCATCGCGCCGCACACGTTCGCCGTCGAGCTGTTCGGCGCGAGCCACGCCTCGGCTGCGCTGGTGCGCGTGCTCGCGACGCTGCCGTGACGCGTGCGCTGGGTGGACGGGCGCGATGCGCCGTTCCCCGAACCGCACACGCTGGCCGGCATCGACAACCTGTGCGTCGAGCCGCACGACACGCCCGAAAGCGCCGTGGCCGAAGCCGCGCCGCACAGCTATTTCGTGGTGATGACGCACGATCACGCGTTCGACTTCCAGCTGGCCCAGCACATCCTGCGCCGCGCCGATTACGCCTACTTCGGCATGATCGGCTCGCGCTCGAAGCGCATCCAGTTCGACCAGCGCCTTGCCGCCAGCGGCATCGATCCGGCGCAAACGGCGCGCATGTGCTGCCCGATCGGCGTCGAAGGCATCGTCGACAAGGCGCCGGAGACGATCACGATCTCGGTGGCCGCGCAAATCCTGCAGGTCGTCGACCAGCACGCCATGCAAGCCGACGCACCGGCCGCCGATACGCCGACCGCCCCCAATTCTGACCGACCAGGACACCCCGCAACGACTCCGAATTTTCAAGAGAAGATCGCGCTCGCACCGAAGGCCGAGCTGCACATCCATATCGAAGGCTCGCTGGAGCCGGAACTGATCTTCAAGCTCGCCGAACGCAACGGCGTGAAGCTCGCCTACGAATCGGTCGAGGCGCTGCGCGCCGCGTACGCGTTCACCGATCTGCAATCGTTCCTCGACATCTATTACGCCGGCGCGAGCGTGCTGCTGACGGAGCAGGACTTCTACGACATGACGACCGCCTACGTGGAGCGCGCGCTGGCCGACAACCTGATCCACACCGAAATCTTCTGGCTCTCTTGAAATTTGAGTGGGTGAAAAGGGCCGCCGGGGTACGAAAACCTACGTCGCAAAACGGTATCTTCCCACCCCTAGCCCCGCCCCAAGGCGGGGAAGTCCTCGCCGCTTGAGGGCTCGGGGCCAGGCGGCGCAAGGCTTTGCCTGGCCCGAGCCCTCAAGCGTGCTCGTAGATTTCTCCGCATCAAGGGTTCGCTGCGCCGGGCTTCGACCGCCCTTGACCCGGAAAAATCCACCCACTCGAAATTCAAGAGAGGCCATTTTTTCGATGCTGGAGTGTTTCCCATGACCCAAACCGCCTACCGCGCCCGGCTGCTGACGTTGCGCGGCGATCCGGCGCATGCCGGCGACGCCGCCGCGTTCGAGGACGACGGCCTCGTGATCGTCGAGGACGGCCGGGTGGCCGCCGCCGGCGCCTATGCGGCGCTGGCCGGCCGTCTCGCGCCGGATGCGCAGGTCGTCGCGCTGCGCGACAAGCTGATCGTGCCCGGCTTCATCGACACGCACATCCACTACCCGCAGACGGACATGATAGCCTCGCCGGCGCCTGGCCTGCTGCCGTGGCTCGACACCTACACGTTCCCGACCGAGCGCCGCTTCGAGGATCCGGCGCACGCGCGCGAGGTGGCGGGCTTCTTCGTCGATCAGCTGCTCGCGAGCGGCACCACCACGGCGCTCGTCTACTGCACGGTGCACAAGCAGTCGGCCGACGCGTTCTTCGAGGTCAGCGAGGCGCGCAACCTGCGCATGATCGCCGGCAAGGTGCTGATGGATCGCAACTGCCCGGCGTTCCTGCGCGACACCGCGCAATCGGGCCACGACGACAGCGCCGAACTGATCGCGCGCTGGCACGGCCGCGGTCGCCAGATGTACGCGCTCACGCCGCGCTTCGCGCCGACCTCGACGCCCGAGCAGCTGGAGGCCTGCGCCGATCTCGCGCGCCGCCATCCCGACGTGTTCGTGCAGAGCCACGTGGCGGAGAACGTCGACGAAGTGAAATGGGCGACCGAGCTGTTCCCGGGCCACCGCAGCTATCTCGACATCTACGACCGCTACGGGCTGCTGCGCCCGCGCGCCGTGTACGGCCACTGCATCCACCTCGACGACGAGGACCGGCGGCGCATCGCCGAGACGAACACGGTGATCGCGCACTGCCCGACCTCGAACTTCTTCCTCGGCAGCGGGCTGTTCGATTTCGACCGCGCGACCGAGCAGCACGCGCCGCTGTCGCTCGCGACCGACGTGGGCGGCGGCACCTCGTTCTCGATGCTGCAGACGATGAACGAGGCGCACAAGGTCGCGCGGCTGTCGGGCTATCACCTGAGCGCGACGCGCATGTTCTGGCTGGCCACGGCCGGCGCGGCGCGGGCGCTCGCGCTCGATGCCGAGGTCGGCACGCTCGCGCCCGGCTCGGAGGCCGATTTCGTGGTGCTCGACCCGGCCGCCACGCCGCTGCTCGCGCGCCGCAGCGCACGCGCGGAATCACTCGAGGAACTGCTGTTCGCGCTGGCGATGCTCGGCGACGATCGCGCCGTGCACAGCACCTACGCGGCCGGCCGCTGCGTCCACCGGCGCGATGCGGTGCAGCCGGCGCGCGAGGCGATGGCCGCGGCCTGAGCGGTTCGGTTCGGCGCCAAGCCCGCTCTGGCTGGCTCGGACGATCCAGACGAAAAAACGGGCCTGGCGCATGCTGCTGCGCCAGGCCCGTTTTTTGTCGGGCAGCGGCGGGTTGGGTGCCGGGCCGCCCTGCCATCGAATATGTTCGCGTTACTTCGCGCTCGCTGCCGACGCCGGTGCGGTCGGCACCGCCCGCTCGTTCGAGCCGGCCGGAGTCGGCGCCGGGCCGCCGCCGTTGCGGTCGACCGGCAGGCGCACGGTGCGCGTCGCGCCGTTGCCGAGCGGGAAATCGGCCAGCGCCGAGCGCGCCAGATACGGCATGGCCGTCACCAGCGAGCCGCCGCCCGAATTGCGCGCGCTGACGTTGTAGACCTCGCGGCCCGTCGCACGTTCGGTGATGCGGATGTTCAGCGTGCGTTCGAACACGCGATAGGTCTGGTTCACGTAGCCGGCCGGCTGCGGCTCCCACGGGCCGAACCCGCCCCACATGCCGCCGCGCCAGTACGGCCCCGGGCCGAACCACGGGTCGTAATAGCCCGGCTGCGGCACCGACACCAGATCGCCCTTGATGCCGTAGGTCAGGCCCACGAGATAGCGCGCTTCGGCGGCCGGCACGCGGCGGAACGCCAGCGTGGACAATTCGTTCGCGACGATGGTCTCGTAGGTCGTCGCCTCCAGGCTGTTCTGCTCGCCCGGCGTGCGCGAGAACGCGTAGCTGCGCGTGGCGTCGCTGCCGCTCCAGTCGGAAAATGCCGTGACCTGCGTGTTCACGTAGCTCGCGCAGCCCGACAGCAGCACGACGCAGGCGCTCGCGAGCCAGAACGCGGCGCGGAACGTACGATTCGCTTTCATCTTGATCCTTGGGTTCGATTCGATGCCTCCCCGGCGGGCGGCATCGCGATCATACGCTGCTCGCCGCCCGCCGGATCATCAGCAGACCCGCCGGCGCGCCGAAAGTTCGAACCGCGCGGGCAGCGCCTGATCTTGCCCCGTTTCACGGACACCCCTATAAGCGATTAACTATCGCAATAGGAGGTGGACGATGACCAAGAGCAAGGCAGGCAGAAAGGGGCAGGAGTTCAGCCTGGAGTTCAGGCAGCAGGCACTGTTGCGA
>WNEB01000117.1 GCA_009914575.1 Burkholderia gladioli | reverse complement strand
TTCGGTTTCTTGGTAGGCTTCATTTCGGCGGTTCTCCTGTTCGGGAGGTTGGTCCTGGAAACCCGATTCTCTCGGATTCCTACGGGAACCGCCGCCTTCAACCTTCAACTACGTTTGGGACACCGCCCGTTCAGCACATGCTCGACCTCGGCCGGATAGACATTGAAGCCCGAGCGGATGATCAGTTCCTTGCTGCGCCCGGCGATGCTCAGCGAGCCGTCGGCCGCGGCGCGCGCCAGATCGCCGGTGCGCAGCCAGCCGTCGGCCGACACGACCGCGCGCGTGGCGTCCGGATTGCGGTAGTAGCCGAGCATCACGTTCGGGCCGCGCACGATCATCTCGCCGACTTCGCCGGTCGGCACGTCTTGCCCGGCAAGATCGACGAGCCGCACCTCGATGCCCGGAATAGGCGTGCCGACCGAGCAATCGATGCGCGGCGCATCGAGCGGCGTTTGCGCGACGGTGGGGCTGCTCTCGGTCATGCCGTAGCCGTTGTGCAGCGGCAGCCCGTAGATGCGTTCGACGCGCGCCTTGAGGTCGGCATCGGGCGGCGAGCCGCCCGAGTAGACGAAGCGCAGGTGCGGCGCGTGCCATGGATGGCCGTGCGTGTGCAGATGTTCGAGAAGCTTGGCGTGCATGACGGGCACGCCCTGGAAGATCGTGACCTGCTCGTCGGCGAGCGCGCGGCGCACCGCTTCGGGCACGAAGCGCGGTGCGAGGCGCAGCGTGGCGCCGGCGTGCAGGCTGCCGAGACACACCGAGGCCAGCCCGTAGACATGCGAGACCGGCAGCACCGTGTAGACGACGTCGTGCGGGCCGACGCGCCGCAGCGTGCTCGACACGGTCGCCACGAACAGCAGGTTGCAGTGCGACAGCATCACGCCCTTGGGCGTGCCCGTGGTGCCGGTGGTGTAGATCAGCGCGGCGCATTGGCGCATACCGTCGGCCTCGACCGCTTCCGCACTGACGACCGGATCGAGCGCGACGGCCCAGCCGCCGATGTCGGGGGCGATGGCGGCGGCCGGTTCGGCGCGATGGCGCGCGGCGTGCGCGACGGCGTCGGGCGAGGTGGCGGTGACGAAGGCCAGCGCGCGCGGTTGGGCATGCGCCGCGATCGCGTCGAGCTCGGCGGTCGACAGGCGCGCGTTGACGAGCAGCGCCCAGGCATCGAGCGCGGCGGCGGCGAACAGCAGGACGATTTGCGCGATGCTGTTCTCGGCCACGATCATGACGCGATCGCCGCGACCAGCTGCGCGTAGGTGAGCCGGCGTGCGTCCTCGATCAGCGCCGGGTGATCGGGCGTGCGGGCGGCAATGCGGCGCGGCACGTGATCGATGCGCGCGGGCAGCGCGGCGAGCAGGGCATCGACATCGAGACGGGAGGAGGCGGGCGAGGCGGACATCGTGGCTCCGGAAACAGGCCGCGGGCTGCATGGCCTTACATCGAGAAGGCTCCGATCGTGCCATGTGCCCCGCCCGGGAGCAATTGGCCGAACGGACAATAGTGCTTCAACGCGACCGCAATTAAAATGCCTCTCTTGAATTTCGAGTGGGTGGATTTTTTCGGGTCAAGGGCGGGCGAAGCCCGGCGCAGCGAACCCTTGATGCGGAGAAATCTACGAGCACGCTTGAGGGCTCGGGCCAGGCAAAGCCTTGCGCCGCCTGGCCCCCGAGCCCGTCCGGCGGCGAGGACTTCCCCGCCTTGCGGCGGGGCTAGGGGTGGGAAGATACCGTTTTGCGACGTAGGTTTTCGTACCCCGGCGGCCCTTTTCACCCACTCAAATTTCAAGAGAGCCATTAAAATGCACCCATGAGCAAATCCCGACACGTATCCGAAACGCCGGCCACGCAGTGGCTGCGCCGCCATGGCGTCGCCTTCGGCGAGCACACCTACGACTACGTCGAGCACGGCGGCACCGGCGAATCGGCGCGCCAGCTCGGCGTGGACGAGCACTAGGTGGTGAAGACGCTGGTCATGGAAGACGAACACGCCAAGCCGCTCGTGATCCTGATGCACGGCGATCACACCGTCTCCACCAAGAACCTCGCGCGGCAGATCGGCGCGAAGCGCCTCGAGCCGTGCAAGCCCGAGGTGGCGAATCGCCATTCCGGCTATCTGGTCGGCGGCACCTCGCCGTTCGGCACGAAGAAGGCCATGCCCGTGTATGTCGGCGTCGGTGCTCGAACTGCCGTCGATTCTCGTCAATGGCGGCAAGCGCGGCTGCCTCGTCAGCCTGGCGCCGGCGGTGCTGGTCGAGGTGCTCGGCGCCCGGTCGGTGCAGTGCGCGAGCGTCGATTGAGGGTTTCACCGGGAACGCCGGCCGGCGCGCTTCGGTAGAATGAGCGCCGCCGCGCAGCCGCAGCCGCAACCGGTGCGCGGCATGGCTGCAGCGCACCATCGCGGCGCGGTCGGCCATCCTTTCATCATTCGCAGAAACACACCATCCTCATGCAGATTCTGATCGCTACCATCGCTGCCTACCTGATCGGCTCGGTGTCGTTCGCCGTCGTCGTCAGCGCACTGATGGGCCTCGCCGATCCGCGCTCCTACGGCTCGAAGAACCCCGGCGCGACCAACGTGCTGCGCAGCGGCAACCGCAAGGCCGCGATCCTCACGCTGCTCGGCGATGCCTTCAAGGGCTGGCTTGCCGTGTGGCTGGTGCGCCATTTCGGCATCGGCGGCGAGCTCGGCGTGGCGCTGGCCGCGATCGCCGTGTTTCTCGGCCACCTGTATCCGATCTTCTTCCGCTTCCAGGGCGGCAAGGGCGTGGCCACGGCGGCCGGCGTGCTGCTGGCGATCTCGCCCGCGCTCGGCATCGCCACTCTGCTGAGCTGGCTCGTGATCGCGTTCTGCTTCCGCTATTCGTCGTTCGCGGCGCTCGTGGCGGCGGTGTTCGCGCCGATCTTCGATGCCTATCTGTTCGGCACGCTCGACAACCCGGTGGCCTGGGCCGTGCTGGCGATGAGCGTGCTGCTGGTCTGGCGGCATCGCGCCAATATCTCGAAGCTGCTGAACGGGCAGGAAAGCCGGATCGGCGAAAAGAAGAAGCCGGCGGCCGAATGAAAAACGGCGCGCGGCAACGGGGTCGACCCGCGCCGCGCGCCGTCGATGCGCTACCGGGGCAGCGCTGCGATCAGTCGCGGAAGTTGTTGAAATCGAGCGGTGTATCGGCGATTTCCTTGCGCAGCAGCGCGATCACGCTTTGCAGATCGTCGCGCTTGGTGCCCGTCACGCGCACCGAATCGCCCTGGATGCTGGCCTGCACCTTGATCTTGCTGTCCTTCACGGTGCGCACCACGCGCTTGGCCAGATCGCCCGTCACGCCCTTCTTGATCGTGACCACCTGCTTGACCTTGTCTCCGCCGATCTTCTCGACCTTGCCGTAATCGAGGAAGCGCACGTCCACGTTGCGCTTGGCCATCTTGTTGATCAGCACGTCCTTGACCTGGCCGAGCTTGAAATCGTCGTCGGCAAACAGCGTCAATTCGTTTTCCTTGTGGTCGACGCGCGCGTCGGACCCCTTGAAGTCGAAGCGCGTCGAAATTTCCTTGTTCGACTGCTCGACTGCATTCTTCACTTCGATCATATTCGCTTCGGAAACGACGTCGAACGATGGCATGCTGTTCTCCCTGTAAAACATGCGGGCCGCGCGATTCGCGCACGGCCACTCGCTATAATTGCGGACCGCCCGCCATTTTACCGATGCCCACGCGTTTTGCCCAAGGCCGTCTGCCGCCTTTCAGGCAGGCCGCGCCCGGCAATCCGTTGGCACCCACCCGCATCGCACCATTCGCCGCCCCGATGTCCGATTCCGCTCCCCCGATGTCCTCGCCGTCCACCCGCATGCCCGATCCGGCGCCCGAATTGACGCCCGACTATGCGCTGCGCGCCCACAACAGCTTCGGCTTCGACGTGCGCGCCCGCCTTGCCACGATGATCGACACGCCGGTCGGCTTCGCGGCGGCCGTGCGCGATCCGCGGGCGGCCGGGCTGCCCGCGCTGGTGCTGGGCGGCGGCAGCAACGTGGTGTTCACCGGCGACGTCGAGGCGCTGGTGCTGATCAACCGCGTGCGCGGCCGCGCACGGGTGCGCGAGGACGACGAGGCGTGGTACGTCGAGGCGGGCGGCGGCGAGAACTGGCACGAATTCGTGGCCTGGACGCTCGAAGCCGGCATGCCGGGGCTGGAAAACCTGGCGCTGATTCCGGGCACGGTCGGCGCGGCGCCGATCCAGAACATCGGCGCATACGGCATCGAGATGCGCGAACGCTTCGCATCGCTGAAGGCGGTCGAGCTGGCCACGGGCGAGATCGTCGAATTCGATGCCGCCGCCTGTGCGTTCGGCTATCGCGACAGCGTATTCAAGCAGGCGGCGCGCGATCGGTTCGCGATCGTGTCGGTGTGTTTTCGCCTGCCGAAGCAGTGGCAGCCGCGCACGAACTACGCCGACGTCGAGCGCGAATTCGCCGCGCGCGGCATCGAGGCCGGGGCCGCCACGCCGCGCGACGTATTCGACGCGGTGGTGGCGATCCGGCGCGCCAAGCTGCCCGATCCGGTCGTGCTCGGCAATGCCGGCAGTTTCTTCAAGAATCCCGTGATCGACGCGGCGCAATGCGCGGCGTTGCGCGAACGCGAGCCGGAGCTGGTGGCCTACGCGCAGCCCGACGGGCGCGCGAAGCTGGCGGTCGGCTGGCTGATCGACCGCTGTGGCTGGAAAGGGCGCGCGCTGGGCGCGGCGGCCGTGCACGACCGTCAGGCGCTGGTGCTCGTCAATCGCGGCGGCGCGTCGGGTGCCGACGTGCTGGCGCTGGCGCGGGCGATTCAGGCCGACGTGCGCGCGCGCTTCGGCGTCGAACTCGAGGCCGAGCCGGTCGCGATCTGAGCGCCTCCGCCGAGCAGCCAAGAAAAAGGGCTCTCTTGAAATTTGAGTGGGTGAAAAGGGCCGCCGGGGTACGAAAACCTACGTCGCAAAACGGTATCTTCCCACCCCTAGCCCCGCCTCAAGGCGGGGAAGTACTCGCCGCCGGAAGGGCTCGGGGGCCCGGTGCGCGTCAAGGTAGTTGTCGCCTCTGTCATGCAACTTCAGCCTGCTTACGAACCCTGATTCCGGCCTCGTGGACGATTGCGTCGCGGTCCGGGTTGAGCGCGACGGTGCAGAGCGGCGTCCAATTGCGTGTCTGGCCCGACCAGCGGGCCGGATGGCGTTCGCGGGCCGCCAGATACACTTCATGCCGTGCGGCCAGAATCGCGACATCCTCGCCAGCATGTCGCTGCGCCGGCGTGACGTAACGTATGCCGCTGTGCCGATGTTCGTTGTTGTACCAGTGCACGAAGCGCATCGCCCATTGCCTCGCGGCGTCCAGATCGGCAAAGCCGTGTGCCGGGAACTCGGGCCGGTACTTGGCTGTGCGGAACAGCGATTCAACGAACGCGTTGTCGTCACTCACGCGCGGTCGCGAGTACGAGGGCTTCACGCCGAGCCAGTGGAGCATCGCCAGCACCGTCGTGGCCTTCAGCGTAGAACCGTTGTCACCGTGCAGGACGGGGCGCTGCTCGTCAGCAGCAATCCCTTCGGCCAGCGCCGCCCGCTGAACGACCCGAACGGCATGATCGGCGTCGTCGGTCGCGTGCACTTCCCAGGCGATGATCTTGCGGCTGTAGATGTCCATGATCAGGTACAGGTAGAACCACATACCGGCTACGGTGGCGGGCAAATACGTCATATCCCAACACCAGACCTGGCGGACAGCGCTCGCGATGTG
>WNEB01000116.1 GCA_009914575.1 Burkholderia gladioli | reverse complement strand
TGCCTCTCTTGAATTTCGAGTGGGTGGATTTTTCCGGGTCAAGGGCGGGCGAAGCCCGGCGCAGCGAACCCTTGATGCGGAGAAATCTACGAGCCCGTCCGGCGGCGAGGACTTCCCCGCCTTGGGGCGGGGCTAGGGGTGGGAAGATACCGTTTTGCGACGTAGGTTTTCGTACCCCGGCGGCCCTTTTCACCCACTCAAATTTCAAGAGAACCAAATGTGTAGAAAAAAGAAAAGCCCTGACGAATCAGGGTTTTATCTCGTTCTACTTGGAGGCGCGAGCCGGAGTCGAACCGGCCTACACGGCTTTGCAGGCCGCTGCATAACCGCTTTGCTATCGCGCCGAAAGCGGACTACCGGACCGTCGCACAATGTCGCCTGCAACGACCGCAGTTGTTTTGCTCCGCAGAGTTGATTTGCAAATCTGCCAAACAAAAAGGGAAGCGTGGCTTCCCCTTGTTTTGGAGCGGGAGACGAGTCTCGAACTCGCGACCTCAACCTTGGCAAGGTTGTGCTCTACCAACTGAGCTACTCCCGCATTGTGCTGCTTACTGCTGCCATCTCCGCGCTACCGCTTCGTTCGCTGCTGCGTTCGTTTCAGTGCAACGTATAATTGAAATTGTGCAGAGCCTGTTTCGGAATGTCAAGCGTTTTTCGCTCCCTTTTTATCGACACACATAAAAACTTCACATCGCACCGCCCCGCTCGCGAATCTGCGGCCACGCGAGCTTCATGTAGTACAGCATCGACCAGATCGTCAGCACCGTCGCGAGGTAGATGAGCCACAGGCCCCACACGCGGGTGTCGATGGTGATACCGCCCCCAATCGGCAGCGCGCCATAATACAGCAACATCGGTATCGCGACCATCTGGCAGGCGGTCTTGAACTTGCCGAGCGAATTCACGGCCACGCTCTTCGACGCGCCGATCTGCGCCATCCATTCGCGCAGCGCCGAAATGGCGATTTCCCGGCCGATGATCACGAGCGCGATGGCGGCGTCGATGCGTGAGATCTGCACCAGCACCAGCAGCGCCGCCGTCACCATCAGCTTGTCGGCCACCGGGTCGAGGAACGCGCCGAACGCCGACGTCTGATTCCACTTGCGGGCCAGGAAACCGTCGAACCAGTCGGTCAGGGCCGCCAGCACGAACACCAGCGCCGCCGCCAGGTTGCGGTGATCGGCGCTCATCATCACGTCCGGCAGATAGAACAGGCCGACGACGAGCGGAATCAGCACGATTCGCACCCAGGTCAGGAATATCGGGAAATTGAACGGCATGACGGGCTGGACGGGTAAATGATGTGCAATTGTGCCGCGCCGCCCGCCCTGCCACAAGCCAGGCAGGCCAAGCGCGCGGCGCTTCAGTGAAGCTGGCGGTAGATCTGCTCGGCGAGCGCGTGCGAGATGCCCTCGACGCTGGCCAGTTCCTCGACGCTCGCGGCCACCACGCCGCGCAGCCCGCCGAAGCGCGCGAGCAGGCGCTGACGCCGTTTCGCGCCCACGCCTTCGAGCTCCTCCAGCCGCGACGTCTGCCGCGCCTTGGCGCGCTTGGCGCGCATGCCGGTGATCGCGAAGCGGTGCGCCTCGTCGCGAATCTGCGCGACCAGCATCAGCGCCGCGCTTTCCTTGCCGAGCTCGAGCGACGGCCGGCCGTCGGCGAAGATCAGCGTTTCCAGGCCGACCTTGCGCCCCTCGCCCTTCGCCACGCCCACCAGCATCGAGCAATCGAGGCCCAGCTCGGCGAACACCTGCCGCGCCACTTCCACCTGGCCCTTGCCGCCGTCGATCAGCACGATGCTCGGCAGCAGCGAGGCGGACGCCGTGGCGCGAGTGGCATCGCCGTCGATGCCGGCCTCGGCATCGGCCGCCGCCGCGTCGGCCGCCTGCTCGACCATCTTCTCGTAGCGGCGCGTCAGCACCTGGCGCATCGCCGCGTAATCGTCGCCGGGCGTGATGCCCGCGATGTTGTAGCGGCGGTACTCGCCCGACTGCATCTTGTGATGATGGAACACCACGCACGACGCCTGCGTGGCCTCGCCCATCGTGTGGCTGATGTCGAAACATTCGATCCGCAGTTCGGCGAGATCGTCCGGCTCGAGATTCAGCACGTCGCCCAGCTCGCGCGTGCGCGCCTGCTGCGAGCCTTGCTCCGACAGCAGCCGCGCCAGCGCGAGCCGCGCATTCTGCTCGGCCATCGTCAGCCACGCACGCTTCTGCCCCTGCGGCTGACGCAGCACCGCGACCTTGTGGCCGGCCTGCTCGATCAGCAGGTCGATCAGCTCGCGATTCGACGGCGCATGGCTGAACACCAGCACCGGCGGCACGCGATTGCCGAGATAGTGCTGGGCGATGAACGCTTCGAGCACTTCGGTTTCGATCGGCGTGCCGGCTGGTTCGGCATCGGCTTCGCTGTCCGTGCCGGGCGCGGCGTCGGCAGGTGCCGCGTCGGCTTGTTCTGCGGCTTGTTCCACGGCTTGCACCTCGGCCGGCAACGCGGCCGGCAACGCGGCCGGCAACGCGGCCGCTTCCTCGACCGCATCCGGCGCCGGAGCGTTCGTTGCGACGGCGGCATCGTCCGCCTCGCCTTCCCCTGCCACACCCGCCGCCAACGCCAGCGCGCTGTCGGAATGCGCCGGGAAGTACGCCTTGTCGCCAAGGTGGCGGCCGCCGCGCACCATCGCCAGGTTCACGCAGACACGCCCGCCCAGCGCCGCCACGGCCAGGATGTCGACGTCGCTCTCGCCGCCGACCTCGATCGCCTGCTGATGCAGCACCGTGGACAGCGAGCTCATCTGGTTGCGCACCGCGGCCGCCTGCTCGAACTTCAGCTCGCCCGCGAACGCGTGCATCTTCTGTTCGAGCTCCTTCATCACCTCGCTTTGCCGCCCGAGCAGGAAGCGCGACGCGTTCGACACGTCGCGCGCGTAATCCTCCTCGCCGATCGCGCCGACGCACGGCGCGGTGCACCGACCGATCTGATGCAGCAGGCACGGCCGCGTGCGGTTGTTGAACACCGAATCCTCGCAGGTGCGCAACTGGAACACGCGCTGCAGGATCTGGATGCTCTCGCGCACCGCCCACGCGCTCGGGAACGGCCCGAAATACTGGTTCTTGCGATCGACCGCGCCGCGGTAATACGCCATGCGCGGAAACGCGTGCCCGGTCAGCTTCAGGTACGGGTACGACTTGTCGTCGCGAAACAGGATGTTGTAGCGCGGCGCGAGCGCCTTGATCAGATTGTTTTCGAGCAGCAGCGCCTCGGCTTCCGAGCGCGTGACCGTGGTTTCGATCTTCGCGATCCTCGACACCATCATGGCGATGCGCGGCGACGGCAGCGTCTTGTTGAAATAGCTCGAGACGCGCTTCTTCAGGTTGCGCGCCTTGCCGACGTAGAGCACCGCGCCGCCCGCGTCGTAATAGCGATAGACGCCGGGCAGGTGCGGCAATTGCGCGAGAATCGGCTTCGGTTCGAACGGCGCCTCGGTCGGAACGGATGGAGCGGCCTCGGTGGGCGGGCGTGACGAATCGGATGCGGGGGCTGTCATGCGGGATCCGGGCGCCGTGGTGCGCGAACAGGTCATTTAGAATCGCCAGTTTAGTGCATTGCCCCGTTCCTTCGATGCCCTCCATCCCTGCCTCGTCGCCTCCCTCGTTGCCCGCCCATATCGACGGCGACGCACCGCCGCTCGCCTGCGACATTTTCTGCGCGGTCGTCGACAACTTCGGCGACATCGGCGTGTGCTGGCGGCTCGCGCTGCAGTTCGCGCGCGAACACGGCTGGCAGGTGCGGCTGTTCGTCGACGATCTGGCCGCCTTCGCCCGGCTCGCGCCGGGCCTCGATCCGGCGGTCGCGAAGCAGCGCATCGACGGCATCGCGATCGAGCACTGGGGCGAACCGGTGCAGGCCGGCGACACGCTCGCGATCGCCGACGTGGCGATCGAGGCGTTCGCCTGCGAACTGCCGACCGAATACGTTTACGCGATGGCGCGCCGCGAACGCGCGACGGTCTGGATCAACCTCGAATATCTTAGCTCCGAGGATTGGGCGGCCGATTTCCATCGCCGCCCGTCGCCGCACCCGCGCTATCCGCTGCACAAGGCGTTCTTCTTCCCGGGGCTCGGCCCCGGCACGGGCGGCGTGTTGAAGGAAGCCGGCCTCGACGCGCGGCGCGAAGCGTTCGCGGCCTCGGCCGAGGCGCGCGACGCCTGGTGGCGAGGCGCCATCGGCGGCCCCGCGCCGGCGCCGGGCACGCTGGTCGTCTCGCTGTTCGCCTACGAGAATCCGGCGCTCGGCGCGCTGCTCGAACAATGGCGCGACGGCACGCAGCCGGTCGTGCTGCTGGTACCGGAAGGCCGCACCTGCCCCGCCGTGGCCGCGTTCTTCGGACTGCCCGGCTTCGGCGCGGGCAGCCGTGCGCAGGCGGGCCGGCTGACCGCGCACGGCCTGGCGTTCGTCGCCCAACCCGATTACGACGCGCTGCTGTGGGTCAGCGACCTGAACTTCGTGCGTGGCGAGGATTCGTTCGTGCGCGCGCAATGGGCACGCAAGCCGTTCGTCTGGCATATCTACCCGCAGGCCGACGATGCCCACCTGCCGAAGCTCGACGCGGCGCTCGCCCACCTGACGGCCACGCTGCCCGCACCGGCGGGCGACGCCGCCGCCCGTTTCTGGCACGCCTGGAACGGCGCCGGCACGCCGTGCTGGGACGATTTCGCCACTCACCGGGCCGCGCTCGAGGCGCGCGCGAACGCCTGGGCGGACGAACTGGCGGCGGTGGGCGATCTCGCCGGAAATCTGGCGGATTTCACAAAAACTCAGTTAGAATAATCTGTTATCCAACAGCGGGCCACGCAAGCGCGTTCCGGCCCCGGTCAATCGCCCGAAACATGGCGTGCCTGGCGTACGAAATGCGAAGCGAACCAGACATGGCCCGCTTGCGTTGTCGACCGTTGCGCGACATCAGGAAAATTTTTTGCACAGGATAGTTTTGATATGAAAACCGCTCAGGAACTCCGCGTAGGCAACGTCGTGATGGTCGGCAGCGATGCGTGGGTCGTCGCCAAGGCCGAATACAACAAGTCGGGCCGCAACTCCGCCGTCGTCAAGATGAAGCTGAAGAACCTGCTGACGAACGCCGGCCAGGAATCGGTTTACAAGGCGGACGACAAGTTCGACGTCGTCGTGCTCGACCGCAAGGAAGTCACGTATTCGTATTTCGCCGATCAGATGTACGTGTTCATGGACGCCGATTACAACCAGTTCGAAGTCGAAGCCGAAATGATGGGCGAAGCGCTGAACTACCTCGAAGACGGCATGGCTTGCGAAGTCGTGTTCTACAACGAGAAGGCCATTTCGGTCGACATGCCGACGGTCATCGTGCGCGAAATCACGTACACGGAACCGGCCGTCAAGGGCGACACGTCGTCGGGCAAGGTGCTGAAGAACGCCAAGCTGGCAACGGGCTACGAGCTGCAAGTGCCGCTGTTCTGCAACACCGGCGACAAGATCGAAATCGATACGCGTACCAACGAGTACCGCAGCCGCGCATAAGTTCGCGCGATCAGCTTGGAAAAGCGCCCTCCGGCGGCGGTGTCCCAAACGTAGTTGAAGGTTGAAGGCGGCGGTTCCCGTAGGAATCCGAGAGAATCGAGTTTCCAGGACCAACCTCCCGAATAGGAGAACCGCCGAAATGAAGCCTACCAAGAAACCGAACCGTCGTGCTGATGCTGAGTGTCGTGTTGTTGGTAAACAAGAGCACGAAGCGCTGCGCGCGGGCCTTGCCGAGCAAGCC
>WNEB01000115.1 GCA_009914575.1 Burkholderia gladioli | reverse complement strand
CCACTTCCCCAGCGATGACGCCGCCAGCAAGCTGATCTGGTTGGCCTTGCGCAACATCACGGCCGACTGGAGCCGGGCGGCCAGCAACTGGAAGATGGCGATGAATCAATTTGCTATCCTGTACGAAAAGCGTTTCACTCGGGTCTCCGCTTAAGCGGAGACCCCAACCGACCTCACACACAAAAATCTAGGCACTCCCCCAACGACCTCTGGATCCTCGCCGTCGCCCTGCATCGATCACTCGAAAAACGCGTTGACCATAATCGGAAGTCTGCCTAATCTATGAAACCCCGCCGTCCCAACCTTCAACTACGAATGGGACACCGCCCCATGCGGACCGTGCTGTTTCTGATCGCCGGCAAGCTCGACTTCTCGAAGATCAACCCGCATGTCGCTTAATCCACTCATTTTTCAAGAGAGCCTGAAGAATCTGATCAAGGCCAGGGCAGGACAGCCGGAGCGGCTGTCGGACGACGAGCGGCTGGTGCGCTCGGGGCTGCTGACCGGTCTCGAGGCTTTGCCGACTGTCGTGCTCGTGATCGATCGCCGCACGCTGCAGATTGCGTTCGCGAACCCGTCCGCCGAATCGATGCTCGATATCTCGCGCCGCCAGCTCGCGCAGATGCCGTGGAGCGACCTGTTCCCGAATTCGATGGAACTCGCCACCACCATCACCGCGATCGGCGAAGGGCGTTTTCACGCCACCCATCTCGATACGGTGCTCGAACGGCCCGGCCGCGAGGCGCTGCACGTGCATGCGATCGTCGGCTTTCTGGAAGGCGCGCCCGATTACGTGCTCGTCGAGCTGTTCGAGAACGAACGGCAGTCGCGCACCGACCGCGAGGAGCGCATCCACGACCTCACGACCGTCAACAAGCACCTGATCCGCAATCTCGCGCACGAGATCAAGAATCCGCTCGGCGGCATTCGCGGCGCGGCGCAACTGCTCGAATTCGAATTGGGCGCGCGCGAGCGCGGCGAGCTGCGCGAGTACGCGCAGGTCATCATCAAGGAATCCGACCGGTTGCAGACGCTGGTCGACCGGCTGCTCGAACCGCACCGGCATCCGCACATCGTCGGCGACGTCAACGTGCACGAAGTGTGCGAGCGCGTGCGCGCCGTGATGTTGGCCGAGTTCCCGCGCGGCCTGACGATCGAGCGCGACTACGACGTCAGCGTGCCCGACCTGCGCGGCGACAAGGAACAACTGATCCAGGCGCTGCTGAACATCGTGCGCAATGCCGCGCAGGCGCTGCGCGAGCGTATCGCGCAGGGCGACGCGCGGATCGAATTGCGCACCCGCATCGCGCGCAAGATCACGATCGGCAAGAAGCTGTTCAAGCTGGCGCTGGATCTCCACGTCATCGACAACGGCCCCGGCATTCCGGAGGAGATCCGCGACCGGATCTTCTATCCGCTGGTGTCGGGCCGCGAATACGGCAGCGGCCTCGGCCTCACGCTCGCGCAGACCTTCGTGCAGCAGCACGACGGCACGATCGAGGTGGAGAGCCGACCGGGCCGAACCGAATTTCAGATTTTGTTGCCGCTCGATCATTGAGCGGTATGCCTCTCTTGAATTTCGAGTGGGTGGATTTTTTCCGGGTCAAGGGCGGGCGAAGCCCGGCGCAGCGAACCCTTGATGCGGAGAAATTTACGAGCACGCTTGAGGGCTCGGGCCAGGCAAAGCCTTGCGCCGCCTGGCCCCCGAGCCCGTCCGGCGGCGAGGACTTCCCCGCCTTGGGGCGGGGCTAGGGGGGGGGAAGATACCGTTTTGCGACGTAGGTTTTCGTACCCCGGCGGCCCTTTTCACCCACTCAAATTTCAAGAGAGCCAGCGGTATTGCAGCGACTCACCGATACATCTGACCGACCTATGAAGCCGATCTGGATAGTAGACGACGACCAATCGATTCGCTGGGTGCTCGAAAAGGCACTCGCGCGCGACAGCTTCGCCACCCGAAGCTTCTCGAACGTACGTGAGGCGCTGGCCGCGCTCGACCATGAAACGCCGCAGGTTCTGGTATCCGACATCCGGATGCCGGGCGGTTCGGGGCTCGAGCTGCTGCAGGCAATGCACGAACGCCTGCCGGGCCTGCCCGTCATCATCATGACCGCGTTCTCGGACCTCGACAGCGCGGTGGCCGCTTTCCAGGGCGGCGCCTTCGAATATCTCGCCAAGCCGTTCGACGTCGACAAGGCGGTCGAGCTGATCCGGCGCGCCGTCGAGGAAAGCCTGCGCGGCGGCGTGCCCGAGGACGACAAGCTTGCCGACGCGCCCGAGATGCTCGGCCAGGCGCCGGCGATGCAGGACATGTTCCGCGCGATCGGCCGCCTGTCGCACTCGGCCGCCACGGTGCTGATCACCGGCGAATCGGGCACCGGCAAGGAGCTCGTGGCCCGTGCGCTGCACCGGCACAGCCCGCGCGCCAACGGCCCGTTCATCGCGCTGAACACCGCCGCGATTCCGAAGGACCTGCTCGAATCCGAGCTGTTCGGCCACGAGCGCGGCGCGTTCACGGGCGCGCAAACCACGCGCCAGGGCCGCTTCGAGCAAGCCGAGAACGGCACGCTGTTCCTCGACGAAATCGGCGACATGCCGTTCGACCTGCAGACGCGCCTGCTGCGCGTGCTGTCGGACGGCCAGTTCTATCGCGTCGGCGGCCACAATCCGCAGCGCGCGAACGTGCGCGTGATCGCCGCGACGCACCAGAACCTCGAATCGCGCGTGCGTCAGGGCCTGTTCCGCGAGGACTTGTATCACCGCCTCAACGTGATCCGGCTGCGCCTGCCGCCGCTGCGCGAGCGCAGCGAGGACATCGCGCTGCTCACGCGCCACTTCCTGCAGAAGAGCGCGCGCGATCTGGGCGTCGAGCCCAAGCGCGTGTCGGACGAAGCGCTGGCCTATCTGACCTCGCTGCCGTTTCCCGGCAACGTGCGCCAGCTCGAGAATCTCGCGAACTGGCTGACTGTGATGGCGCCGGCGCAGACGGTCGAGATCAAGGATCTGCCGCCCGACCTCGGTCCCGCGCAGACCGCGCCCGGCGAGGGCCTGACGCCGGCCAGCGTCGCGGCCAGCACCGACGCCCTGCCGAACGGCGCGGCGGCCGGGCCGGCGTCGAGCAACCCGGTATGGGAGCAGGGCTTGCGCAGCGAAGTCGCGCGCCTGCTGCGCGAGAACTCGGTCGACGTGATGGACGAACTGGCGCGCCGTTTCGAGGCCGCCGTGATTCGCGAGGCGCTCGACTTCACGCGCGGCCGCAAGGTCGAGGCGGCCGAGCGGCTCGGCATCGGCCGCAACACGATCACGCGCAAGATCCAGGAACTGCATCTGGAGCCGTGATGCGGCGGGCGCGGCGTGCGGCGGCGCAGGTCCGTCGCGTGCCGGTCGCCGTTCGCGTCGATTCGCTTGAGCTGGCCGCGCGCGGTTTTCCGCCGCGCGCATCGCGATCGGACATAATCGGGGTTTGCTTTCAGGCCGAACCGCGATGTCCGATGCGCACCACTGGCCCGACGGGCCTGATCCCTTCACCTTCCTCGAATCGCTCGACAGCCGTCGCGCCCGTGCCTGGGTCGACGAGCAGAACGCGCGCACCCACGCGGCGCTGCCGGCGTTCACGGCGCTGTCCGCGCGGCTCGCCAAGGCCTATCTGCCGCGCGAGCGGCCCGTGATTCCGGCGCGCTGGCGCGATTGGGCCTACGACCTCTGGCAGGACGACCGTCATCCGAAAGGCCTCTGGCGCCGCGCGCGCTGGGACGATTGGCGCGCCGGCCAGCCGCACTGGCAGGTGCTGCTCGACGTCGATGCGCTAGGCGCGCAGGAGCGCGAATCGTGGGTGTTCAAACACGACGCGATCCTGTATCCCGACGGCGATCGCGCGCTGCTGTCGCTCTCTCCGGGCGGCGCCGATGCGGTCGTGATCCGCGAGTTCGATCTCGAACGGCGTTGCTTCGTCGACGACGGTTTTTGCATCGACGAGCCCGGCAATCACACGGTGGACTGGATCGACCGACCGCGATACCGTCTACGTGAGCTGGGAGCGCGACGACGAGGCGGTGACCGACGCCGGCTATCCGTACGAGGTGCGGCGCTGGACGCGCGGCACCGCGCTCGAGGATGCGCCCGTCGTGTTTCGCGGAGAGCGCGACGACATCAGCGCCGGTGCCGGCTTCGATCCGGTGGGGCAGCGGCATACGGCCTGGCGCAGCGTCGACTTCTTCGACGTGCACACCTACCGGCTCGGCGCGGGCGGGCAATGGCTGCGCTACGACGTGCCCGCGCATGTGGTGGTGGGCTTCTGGCATGGCTGGCTCGTGCTGGAGCCGCGGCTCGACTGGGCGTGCGAGGGCGCGTTGCATGCCGGCGGTTCGCTGCTCGCGATTCGCGAGGACGCGTTTCTGGCCGGCTCGCGCACGTTCGCGACGCTGTTCGCGCCGGGGCCGTCCACCTCGGCCTGCACGTGGACGCACACGCACACCACGCTGATCGCCAGCTGGCTCGACGACGTGCGTAACCGCACGCAGCTCTGGCAGCCCGCGCAGGATGCGGCCGGCGAGTGGCAGTGGACGTCGCGTGCGTTCGACTGGCCGAAGGAGGCCGAGATCGACATCGAGCCGGTCGAGTCGACGCTGAACGACGAGATCTTCGTCGATGTCGATACGTTCCTCGATCCGCCCGAGTGCTGGCTTGCCGATCTGGCCGATCGCGCCGCCGATGCCGCGTCGCGCCGCGTGCTGCTCGACCGTCCGCCCGTGCAGTTCGACGCGAGCGAGCTGGTGGTGCGCCGCGCCGTGGCGCGCTCGCGCGACGGCACCGAGGTGCCCTACACGCTGATCGGCCCGCGCGACGCGCTCGACGGCGCGACCGTGCTTGCTGTCGGGTTACGGCGGTTTCGCGATTCGATTCCCAACCTGCCGGCCTGCCGGCCTACAGCGACGCGCTCGGCATCGCCTGGCTCGAACGCGGCGGCGTGGCGGCGTGGCGGCGTTCGCGCACATCCCGCGGCGGCGGCGAATTCGGTTCGCGCTGGCATACCGACGCGCAGCGCGAGCATCGCCAGCGTTCGTTCGACGATTTCAGCGCGGTGGCCGAGCATCTGGCCGCCAGCGGCGTGACGACGGCCGCGCAACTCGGCATCGAGGGCGGCAGCAACGGCGGCCTGCTGGTCGCGGCGTTCATGGTGCAGCGCCCCGAGCTGTTCGGCGCGGTGCTGTGCCAGGTGCCGCTGCTCGACATGTGGCGCTATCCGAAGCTGCACGCGGGCGCGGCCTGGATCGACGAATATGGCGATCCCGACGACGCGCGGCAGGGCGCGGCGCTTGCAGCGTATTCGCCGTATCACCGCGTGCGCGGCGACGTCATGTATCCGCCGCTGCTGCTCGCGACCTCGACGCGCGACGACCGCGTGCATCCGGCCCACGCGCGCAAGATGGCCGCGCGCATGCAAGCGCTCGGGCACGAACAGGTGTGGTACTGGGAAAACACGGATGGCGGCCACGGCAGCGCCGACGATCTCGAACGCGCGGAATCCGATGCGGCGGATTTCGGGTTCTTGTGGGCGCATTTGGGCCGGCGCCGGGGCGCGGGGCAGTGTGACGTGTGGGGCGCGGTTCGCGTCAAGGTGAGCTAAAGTCAAATCTGGTGTACAGGGTGTCGGCATGATCAGGCGGCGAGCGATTGCTGAGCCGGTTTGCTGTCGGTCACCGGTACCCCATCTTTGAACGGCATGCCCGCCAGCAGCTCGGTCAGCTTCTCGGGCGCGCGGATCTTGCGCCACGACTCTTCGGCCGATTCGATCAGCTTGAACGCCAGCCCGAGAAACGTCGCGCGCGACACGC
>WNEB01000114.1 GCA_009914575.1 Burkholderia gladioli | reverse complement strand
CTTCCGCAAGCTCGGTGGTGCCAACGACCTCTGGATCCTCGCCGTCGCCCTGCATCGATCACTCGAAAAACGCGTTGACCATGATCGGAAGTCTGCCTAATCTATGAAACCCCGCCGTCCCAACCTTCAACTACGAATGGGACGCCGCCACGACCTGCCATACCCGTCCGGAAGCCGGACCCGTAATTCGCCAGACGTGCGACAACGCGGCGCGGCGGCCAAGAAGGCATGACAACCACACACCTATGAACTCTGCTCAAGACCTGTCGATCGTTTCTCTCGTTCTTAATGCGAGCGTGCTTGCCCAGGCCGTGATGGGGCTGCTGCTGCTGCTGTCGCTGTTCTCCTGGACGATCATCTTCCGCAAGTGGTTCGCGATCCGCCGCGCGCGCGCGCAAACCGAACGCTTCGAGCGCGAATTCTGGTCGGGCGGCGATCTTCAGCCGCTGTATCAGAGTGCAGCCAACAATCGCCATACGATCGGTTCGCTCGAACGCATCTTCGAATCGGGCATGCGCGAATTCCTGAAAGCCAAGGAAAAGCGCATGACCGATCCGGCGCTGATTCTCGACGGCGCCCGCCGCGCAATGCGCGCGTCGTTCCAGCGCGAGCTCGACATGCTGGAGAACAATCTCGCGTTCCTCGCGTCGGTCGGCTCGGTCAGCCCGTACATCGGCCTGTTCGGCACGGTCTGGGGGATCATGAACTCGTTCCGCGGCCTCGCCAACGTGCAGCAGGCCACGCTCGCCAACGTCGCGCCGGGCATCGCCGAGGCGCTCGTCGCCACCGCGATCGGCCTGTTCGCCGCAATCCCGGCCGTGGTGGCGTACAACCGCTACGCGCACGACATCGACCTTCTGGCCAGCCGCTTCGAAACGTTCGTCGAAGAATTCTCGAACATTCTGCAGCGCCAGGCGCAATAAGGAGCACGCGATGGCCGGCACTCCCCTTCGTTCCAGCATGCGCGGCGACCGTTCGCGCCGCTCTATGGCCGACATCAACGTCGTTCCGTACATCGACGTGATGCTGGTGCTGCTCGTGATCTTCATGGTCACGGCGCCGCTCGTCTCGCCGTCGATCGTGAACCTGCCGACGGGCGGCAACGCCGCCCCGCAGGACCAGACGCCGCCCGTGGTGGTCAACATCCAGGCCGACGGCAAGATGACCGTCCGCTACAAGAGCGAAACCGGCGCCTCGCAGGAAGACGCGATGACGAAGGCCGAACTCGACGATTTCATCGCGTCGCGCCAGGCCGATCATCCCGACCAGCCGGTTGTGATCGCAGCCGACAAGACGGTGCAATACGACAAGGTCATGACCGTCATGTCCGATCTGAAAGCACGTGGCGTCAAGCGCGTGGGCCTCCTCGTCAAATCGAAATGAATCAGCGCAAACAACGCACCGCCTCGCCGTTGAGCCCGCCGCAAGAGCGCGGGACGGGGCGCGCGTTTTTCCTGGCCGCGTTGATGCACGTGTTGCTGATCGCCCTGCTCTATCACGGCATTCAGTGGCAAAACAGCACGCCGGTCGGCGCCGAAGCCGAGCTGTGGACCGAGGTGCCCGATTCGCCGGCCCCGCAGCCGGTTCAGCCCGCGCCGCCCGTCAAGGTCGCGCCCGCGCCGCCGCCCGCCAAAGACGACGACGCCGATATCGCACTGCAACAAAAACGCCGTCAGCAACAGGAAGCGGTCGCCCGCGAGGCTCAGCTCGCCGAACAGCGCCAGCAGGCGCTGAAGGCCGAACAGGAAGCACAGGCCAAGCGCGCCGCCCAACTGGCCGCGCAGCAACTGGCTCAGCAGCAGGCAGCGGAAAAGCAGGCCGAGAAGCAAAAGCAGGCGGACAAGCTGCGCCAGCAGCAGCTCGCCGATCAGCAGAAGAAACTCGAACAACAGCAGAAGCTCGACCAGCAACGCAAGCAGGCGCAAGCGCAGGCCGAAGCCGAGAAGAAGGCCGAGGCCGAGAAGGCTGCGGCAGCGGCCAAATCGGAAGCGGCCGCCAAGGCGAAGGCCGAAGCCGCCGCCAAAGCCAAGGCCGACGCGGCGTCCAAGGCCAAGCTGGACAAGGAACGCCAGGCTCGCCTCGCCCAGTTGCAGGGCGCGGCAGGCGGTTCGGGCGGCGCCGACGGGCTGGCGAAGAGCGGCACGGGCAGCGGCTCGGGCGGCAACGCCGCCTCGCCGGGCTACGCGGACAAGGTCAAGCGCCGGGTGAAGCCGTTCATCACTTGGGGCGGCTCGCGCGAAGGTCTGGAAACGCGCGTGCAGGTTCGCTGCTTGCCGTCGGGCGATGTGCTCGGCGTGACGGTAACGCGGTCGAGCGGCAATTCGGCCTGGGATGATACGGTCGTGAGCGCGGTGCGGAATGCCTCGCCGCTGCCGCCCGATACTAACGGAAGCACCCCGGGCAACATTACCATCACCTTCCGGGCCGCCGGCGACGCGAATTAAGCATTGCACTCGCGCGCAAGCGGCTCGGAACGAATCGACTATCGTCGAGTCTCTGCGCATGCGCAGCTACATACGGGAATCTGTAAGCATGAGTTTGATGACGAAGCTGGGTTTCAGGGCACTCGTGGCCTCGTGTCTGATCGCGGCGGGCAGTACCGCGAACGCGCAGGTCAACGTTCTCATCACGGGCGTCGGATCGACCCAGATTCCGATCGCCACCGCGAATTTCGTCAACGAAGCGGGCCTGCCGCAATCGGTGACGGCCGTGGTGCGCTCGAATCTGGTCCGCACCGGCAAGTTCTCGAACATCGACGCGGGCAGCACCCCGGTGCCGGAAACGGCGCCGGTGGACTACGCGGCGTGGAAGGGCAAGGGCGCGAACGCGTTCGTGGCCGGCACCGTGTATCGCGAAGGCGGCCAGGTGAAGGTCAACTTCATGCTGTTCGACACCAACAAGCAGCAGAGCCTCGGCGGCCTGTCGCTGACGGCGTCGGGCGATGCCGAAAGCATGCGCAAGACGGGCCACAAAATCGCCGACTTCATCTATCAGAAGCTGACGGGCGTGCGCGGCGTGTTCAACACGCGGCTCTCCTACGTGACGCGCTCGGGCGGCAAGTACCGCCTGCTGATCTCCGATTCGGACGGCGAAAACGCGGTGCCGGCGCTGACCAGCTCCGAGCCTATCATCTCGCCGGCGTGGTCGCCGAGCGGAATGAAGGTTGCTTACGTCTCGTTCGAACTGCGCAAGCCGGTGGTGTATATCCACGACCTGCCGACCGGCCGCCGCTACGTGATTTCGAACCAGAAGGGCAACAACAGCGCACCGGCCTGGGCGCCGGATGGCCAGACGCTGGCGGTTGCGCTGTCGTTGTCGGGCAACACGCAAATCTACTCGGTCAGCGCGACGGGCACGGGCCTGCGCCGGCTCACCCAGAGCAGCTCGATCGATACCGAACCCTTTTATTCTCCTGATGGCCGGTGGATCTACTTCACCAGCGATCGCGGCGGTGCGCCGCAAATCTACCGGATGCCCGCCCAGGGCGAAAGCGCCGGTAGCGCGCAACGCGTGACGTTCACGGGCAACTACAACACCAGCCCGCGCGTCAGCCCCGACGGCAAGCTCCTCGCGTACATCTCGCGTACCGGCGGCGGCTTCAAGCTGTATGTCCAGGATCTGCAAACCGGCGCCGCCAACGCGGTCACCAATACGACGCATGACGAATCGCCGAGTTTCGCGGCAAACGGTCAGTACGTGCTGTACGCGACCCAAGCCAATGGCCGCAGCGTGCTGGCCGCCGTGCCTTCCGACGGCAGCTCGCCGCCGCAGATTCTGCCCGTCCAGGGCGGCTCGTTCCGCGAGCCGTCGTGGGGGCCGTTCATGCAATGACCAACAGGAGATTCACCATGAAGACCAATAAAGCCCGCCTCGCACTCGCCGTCATGATGTTCGCCGCGCTCGCCGCCTGTAAGTCGGGCGTCAAGCTCGACGACAAGGCCAATCAGCAAGGCGGCGCCATGCAGACGCAACCGAACCCGAACGACGTCGCGCAAGTGAACGTCGATCCGCTGAACGATCCGAACAGCCCGCTGGCCAAGCGCAGCGTGTACTTCGACTTCGACAGCTACTCGGTGTCGGATCAGTACCAAGGCCTGCTGACACAGCACGCCCAGTACCTGAAGAGCCGTCCGGCGCGTCACATCCTGATCCAGGGCAACACCGACGAACGCGGCACCAGCGAGTACAACCTCGCGCTGGGCCAGAAGCGTGCCGAAGCAGTCCGCCGCGGCCTGTCGCTGCTGGGCGTGCCGGATTCGCAAATGGAATCGGTGAGCCTGGGCAAGGAAAAGCCGCAAGCGACCGGTCATGACGAAGCGTCGTGGGCGCAAAACCGCCGCGCCGACATCGTCTACCAACAGTAAGTTAAAGGACGAACCGCCGTATGACGCACCGCTTCCCCTGGCTGCGTGCAGCCGCCGCGGCCTGCGTCGCGGGTGTCGCGCTTGGCGCGGCGCCCGCGCACGCGGGCATGTTCGACGACGACGAAGCCCGTCGCGCCGTGCTCGACCTGCGTAGCCGCACCGACAACCTGACCAATCAGGTGTCGGCCGCGCAACGCACGATCCTCGATCAGTCCGCCCGTATCGACCAGCTCAACCAGCAGGTTGCGACGTTGCGCGGCCAGAACGAGGATCTGACCAACCGCCTGACGACGCTCGAGCGTCAGCAGCGCGACGCCTACACCGATCTCGACACGCGTCTCAAGAAGTTCGAGCCGCAGCAGACCACGGTGGACGGCGTTGAAGGCACGGTCCAGCCCGGGGAAACGGACGCGTTCAACGCGGCCTCGCAGCAGTTCCGCGGCGGCGATTTCAAGGGCGCGGCCGCATCGTTCCGCGCCTTCATCGCCAAGTACCCGCAAAGCCCGTATCAACCGGTCGCGCAGTACTGGCTCGGCAACGCGCAATACGCGCTGCGCGACTACAAGGGCTCGACGGCCACCTGGCAGGTGCTCGTGAAGGCCTTCCCGCAGCACCCTCGCGCCGGCGACGCCCTCGTGGCGATCGGCACGAACCAGCTCGAACAAGGCCAGAAAGCGACCGCGAAGAAAACCTTCGAGCAGGTGGTGTCGCAGTTCCAGGGCTCGAGCGCGGCGTCCGCGGCACAGGCGAAGATCGATTCGATCAAGTAACAGCGGGCGGAATGGTGCCGCTGAGGGTCGGGTGCTTGGCAGGTTCGGAAATCAGCGGCTATAATTTCACCTCTTTGGGTCGTTAGCTCAGCTGGTAGAGCAGCGGACTTTTAATCCGTTGGTCACAGGTTCGAATCCCGTACGGCCTACCAAAGCATCAAACAGAAAGCCCGGTCGACAGACCGGGCTTTTTGCTTTGCGGCGCCCTCAGTAGGTTTCAGCCGCCTCTTCGCTGCCGTCCTCGCGCCAATACCGCCAGCGACCGTGTTTCTCGCCGCCCAGATAAGCGCCCTCGGCCGCCGGCTTTCCGGATTCGTGAAAATCGCGCCACACGCCCTCTTCCTTGCCCTGCACGTAGTCGCCCTCGGACGCAATCGTCCCGTTCTCTGTAACGTCGCGCCAGATTTGGCACTACTTTGCGCAGGATATGGCGCGTTGATTGGTATCCTTTTGAGGCGTTAAAACAACCCGCCAACCGCCGATCCGACATCCCAATTGGTGGATCACCAACTCTTGACTCGTCTTAGGCGTTGTTGCATAAATCGAGCGAGATCCGTTGACGTTTACGCGCAACGGTCGCGGGGCCGGCCTCCTATCAAGTCAGATTCCAGAGTAACTGCCTAATTTTTGACAAGAAAATGCGCAAGGACATACACAAGAAAGGTGAGCCGAAGGCACGCTACCGTGTCAGGAATTGGGCGGCCTATAATGAAGGCCTGATCAACCG
>WNEB01000113.1 GCA_009914575.1 Burkholderia gladioli | reverse complement strand
TCCCCCGGTTGATCAGGCCTTCATTATAGGCCGCCCAATTCCTGACACGGTAGCGTGCCTTCGGCTCACCTTTCTTGTGTATGTCCTTGCGCATTTTCTTGTCAAAAATTAGGCAGTTACTCTGGAATCTGACTTGATAGGAGGCTGGCCCCGCGACCGTTGCGCGTAAACGTCAACGGATCTCGCTCGATTTATGCAACAACGCCACTCGAAATTCAAGAGAGGCCAAAAACAACGCGGCCCGCGCTCGCGGGCCGCCTTGCAGTGCAGCATGAGAATCGAATGCCGGCCGCGTGCCCGGATCGGATCCGGCGCGGGCATCGCAATCCGCCGCCGCAGCCGCGAAGCCCGCGCTGCGGCAGCCGCGCTCAGCGCGCCGGCGCCTTCTTGCCGCCGGTCGGCTGGCCGAGCGCGCGCAACGTTTCCTTGACGGTCGACACGCGGATCGCCGGATCGGGCGTGCGCGTCTCGATGCGCAGCTTGTCCTGGCCGGCGAGTTTCACGTGGCGATGCTTCTGCACCATCTCGATGATGCGCATCGGATCGATCGGCGGATCGGGCACGAACTGCAGGCCGATCGCCACCTCGCTCGCGTCGATCTTGCTGATGCCGAGCGACCGGGCCAGCAGCCGCAACCGGTGCGTCTCGACCAGCGCGTTCGCCTGCGGCGGCAGCTTGCCGAAGCGGTCGACCAGCTCCTCGTGGATCGCGTCGATCGATTCGGCTTCCTCGCAGTTGGCGAGGCGCTTGTACAGCGACAGCCGCTCCTGCACGTCGACGCAGTAATCGGTCGGCAGGATCGCCGGCGTGTGCAGGTTGATCTCGGTGGTGGCGGCCAGCGGCGCGAGCAGGTCCGGCTCGCGACCGTTCTTGAGCGCCTTCACGGCGTCGTTGAGCATGTCTGTGTAAAGCTGGAAGCCGATCTCGTGGATCTCGCCCGATTGCTTGTCGCCCAGCACCTCGCCCGTGCCGCGAATCTCCAGATCGTGCATCGCCAGATAGAAGCCCGAGCCGAGCTCCTCCATCTGCTGGATCGCTTCGAGGCGGCGTTGCGCCTGCTTGGTCAGCGCCTGCGGATCGTGCACCAGCAGATACGCATAGGCCTGATGGTGCGAACGCCCCACGCGCCCGCGCAACTGGTGCAACTGCGCGAGCCCGAACTTGTCGGCGCGATGCATGATGATCGTGTTCGCGCTCGGCACGTCGATGCCGGTTTCGATGATGGTCGTGCACAGCAGCACGTTGGCGCGCAGCGCGACGAAATCGCGCATCACGCGCTCCAGCTCGCGCTCGTGCATCTGGCCGTGCGCGATCGCGATGCGCGCTTCCGGCACGAGTGCCTCGAGCATCGCCTTGCGGTTCTCGATGGTCTCGACCTCGTTGTGCAGGAAGTAAACCTGCCCGCCGCGCTTCAGCTCGCGCAGCATGGCCTCGCGGATCACGCTCTCGTCCTCGCGCCGCACGAAGGTCTTGATCGCGAGCCGCTTCTGCGGCGCGGTGGCGATCACCGAGAAATCGCGCAGGCCCTCGAGCGCCATGCCGAGCGTGCGCGGGATCGGCGTGGCCGTCAGCGTCAGCACGTCCACCTCGGCGCGCAGCGCCTTGAGCGCCTCCTTCTGGCGCACGCCGAAGCGGTGTTCCTCGTCGATGATGACGAGCCCGAGCCGCTTGAATTGAACGTCCGACGACAGCAGCTTGTGCGTGCCGATCACGATGTCGACGCTGCCTTCGTTGATCTGCCGGATCGCCGCCGAGATTTCCTTGGTCGACTTGAAGCGCGACAGTTCGGCCACGCGCACGGGCCAGTCGGCGAAGCGGTCGATGAAGGTTTGCGTGTGCTGTTCGGCCAGCAGCGTGGTGGGCGAGAGCAGCGCGACCTGCTTGCCGCCGAGCACGGCGATGAACGCCGCGCGCAGCGCCACCTCGGTCTTGCCGAAGCCCACGTCGCCGCACACCAGGCGGTCCATCGGCTTGTCGCTCGTCATGTCGCCGATCACGGCCGCGATCGCGGCGGCCTGGTCGGGCGTTTCCTCGAAGCCGAAGCTTTCGGCGAATTTCACGTAGTCGCGCGGTTCAAGCGCGAACGCATGGCCCTGGCGCGCGGCGCGGCGCGCGTACAGGTTCAGCAGCTCGGCGGCGGTGTCGCGGATCTGCTGCGCGGCCTTGCGCTTGGCACGTTCCCACTGGCCCGAGCCGAGCGCGTGCAGCGGTGCGCTATCGGGATCGGCGCCGCTGTAGCGCGAGATCACGCGCAGCTGCGACACCGGCACGTAGAGCTTGCTCTCGCCTGCGTATTCGAGATGCAGGAATTCGGTGTCGCCCTCGCCGAGATCCATCGACACGAGCCCCATGTAGCGACCGATGCCGTGCTGCGTGTGGACGACCGGATCACCCACCTTCAGTTCGGAGAGGTCGCGCACCATCGCGTCGACGTTGCTGGCCTGCTCCTGGCGGCGGCGTCCCGAGCGGCGCCCGCTGGCGCCGTACAGCTCGGTTTCGGTGACGATCGCGTAGCCTTCGCCGGGCACCGCGAAGCCGCTCGCGAGCGGCGCGACGCCGAGCGCGAACCTCTCGTCGCTGGCGAGCCAGGCGGCGAAGCTGTCGTTGCCGACCGGGCGCAGGCCGTTCTCGGCCAGCAGTTGCGCGATGGTTTCGCGGCGACCGACCGATTCGACGGTGAACAGCACGCGGTTCGGCGAGCTGTCGAGGTACTGGCGCAGCGCGGCGACGGGATCGTCGGCCTGCCGTTCGAGCGCGAGCGGCGGCAGCGGCACGGCCCAGCCGCCTTCGGGCTGGGCCGGCAGCACCACGCGCGCGAACGGCTTGGCGAGCGTGTAGAAATCGTCGTCGTTGAGGAACAGCCGCTGCGGCTCGAGGATCGACCGCTCGCGGTCGTGCGACATGAAGGTGTAGCGCTGCTTCGTGTCGGTCGTGAAGCGGCGGATCGCCGTGTCCAGATCGCCGCTGAACACGAGATGCGCGTCGGCCGGCAGATAGTGGAACAGCGTGGCGGTGTCCTCGAAGAACAGCGGCAGGTAATACTCGGTGCCGGCCGAGGGCACGCCGTTGCCGATGTCGCGATAGATCGTCGCGCGGCTCGGGTCGCCCTCGAAGGTTTCGCGCCAGCGGCTGCGGAATGCGGTGCGCGCGGCCTCGTCGAACGGGAATTCGCGGCCCGGCAGCAGGCGCACGTCGCGCACCGGGTAGAGGCTGCGCTGCGTGTCGGGATCGAACGCGCGGATCGAATCGACCTGATCGTCGAACAGGTCGAGCCGGTAGGGCAGCGGCGAGCCCATCGGGAACAGGTCGATCAGCGAGCCGCGCACGCAGTATTCGCCGGGGCGCACCACCTGGCTCACGTGCTCGTAGCCGGCCAGCGTCAATTGCGCCTTGAGCTTAGCCTCGTCGAGCCGCTCGCCCTGCTTGAACGCGAACGTGTAGGTGGCCAGGAACGAGGCCGGCGGCATCCGGTACAGCGCCGTGGTGGCCGGCACGAGCAGGATGTCGCAGCCCCCCTCGCCGAGATCGTGCAGCGTGGCGAGCCGCTCCGAGACCAGATCCTGGTGCGGCGAAAACGTATCGTAAGGCAGGGTTTCCCAGTCAGGCAGCAGCCGCACGCGGGCCTCGGGCGCGAAGAACGCCAGCTCCTGCGAGAGCCGTTGCGCGTCCACCGCGTTCGCGCAGACCACCGCGAGCAACGGCACCTGCGCCTTGTGGGCGGCGAGATAGCGGGCGATGACGAGGCCATCGGCGGAGCCGTGCGCGCCGTCGAAGGCGAAGCGCTGGCCCGGTTTCACGAGTGCGACGGGGGACGACGGAGTGCTGGCGTTTTCTGGCATGGACGAGGCTGGAATGGCAAGCGCCGGGGCGCAGCGAGCGGCACGACGGCCGAGGCGAAAGGCCTATTATAAAATCCTGCCTTCGATTTCCCTATTACCGGCGTTCGCTCACGTGACTCCCCGACTTTTTGCCCTGATCCCCTGCGCCGGCACCGGCAGCCGTTCCGGCTCGGCGCTGCTGCCCAAGCAGTACCACACGCTGGCCGGTCGCGCGCTGCTGCACTACACGCTCGCCGCATTCGACGCTCTCAGCCAATTCTCGCAAACGCTGGTGGTGATCTCGCCGGACGACACGCATTTCGACGCGCGCCGCTTCTCCGGCCTGCGCTTCGCGGTCAGCCGCTGCGGCGGCGCGTCGCGCCAGGCGTCGGTGCTGAACGGGCTGCTGCGGCTCACCGAGGAGTTCGGCGCGACCGACGCCGACTGGGTGCTGGTGCACGACGCCGCGCGCCCCGGCATCACGCCGGCGCTGATCCGCACGCTGATCGCCACGCTGAAGGACGACCCGGTGGGCGGCATCGTCGCGCTGCCGGTGGCCGATACGCTCAAGCGCGTGCCGGCCGGCGGCGACGAGATCGCCCGCACCGAATCGCGCGACGGGCTCTGGCAGGCGCAAACCCCGCAGATGTTCCGCATCGGCATGCTGCGCGACGCGATCCTCGCCGCGCAGCAGGACGGCCACGACCTGACCGACGAGGCCAGTGCGATCGAATGGGCCGGCCACGCGCCGCGCGTCGTGCAGGGCAACCTGCGCAACTTCAAGGTCACGTACCCCGAGGATTTCGACCTGGCCGAGGCATTCCTGTCCCGGTCGGCGAACGCCTCCTGATCCACTCAACCAGGAACCGACCCAGCATGGATTTCAGAATCGGACAAGGCTACGACGTACATCAACTGGTTCCCGGCCGACCGCTCATCATCGGCGGCGTGACGATCCCCTACGAGCGCGGGCTTCTCGGCCACTCGGACGCCGACGTGCTGCTGCACGCGCTGACCGACGCGCTGTTAGGCGCGACCGCGCTCGGCGACATCGGCCGTCATTTCTCGGACACCGACGCGCAGTTCAAGGGCGCCGACAGCCGCGTGCTGCTGCGCGAATGCGTGAAGCGCGTGAAGGCGGCGGGCTTCTCGATCCGCAACGTCGACACCACGGTGATCGCGCAGGCGCCGAAGCTCGCGCCGCACATCGAGGCGATGCGCGCCACCATCGCGGAAGATCTCGGCCTGCCGCTCGACCGCGTCAACGTCAAGGCCAAGACCAACGAGAAGCTCGGCTACCTGGGCCGCGGCGAAGGCATCGAGGCGCAGGCCGCCGCGCTGCTGGTGCGCGAAGGCGCCTGAGTTCGCGCCAGCCGGCCTTGGCCGCCGGCATGAACGACGCCCCGCTTCGTGCCGGGCGTCGTCGTTTTGGGGCGCGGGCGGTGCGGCTAGCGTGTCGCCCGCGCCGCGCCCTGCAGCGCATCGAGCACGCGCAGGATGTCCTCCGGCCGGCAGCCCGCTTCGAGCCGGTCGACCGAGACGTGCTGAATGGTGTTGTCGGCGTCGACGATGAACGTGGCGAGCAGCGCGGTGCCGGCGTCGCGGTCGCGCACGCCGAGCTGGTCGATCAGTTCGCCCTTCACGTCGCCGAACGCGTAATGGTTGAGCCGGTCGAGCGCGGGGTTCTCGCGCCGCCAGGCGAGCTTGACGCATTCGTTGTCGGCGCTGCCGCCGAGCAGCACCGCGCCGCGCTCGGCGAACGCCGGCTACAGCCGCGCGAAGCCGGCGATTTCGTCGGCGCACGCGGCATCGAAATCGCGCTGGTAGAAATAGATGGCTCTCTTGAAATTTGAGTGGGTGAAAAGGGCAGCCGGGGTACGAAAACCTACGTCGCAAAACGGTATCTCTCCACCCCTAGCCCCGCCCCAAGGCGGGGAAGTCCTCGCCGCCGGACGGGCTCGGGGGCCAGGCGGCGCAAGGCTTTGCCTGGCCCGAGCCCTCAAGCGTGCTCGTAGATTTCTCCGCATCAAGGGTTCGCTGCGCCGGGCTT